>NZ_JAOCEW010000006.1:0-145226 GCF_029841665.1 Stenotrophomonas sp. GD03819 | reverse complement strand
CATCCGGTCGGGTGTTGATGTTCAGCGGGTTGGACTGGCTTTCCAGCTGGATGCCCTTGTTCATGCGCATCGGGGCGGTCTTGGTGTAGTACGGCAGGCCGATACCGCGCACCGTCTCCAGGTAGTCCGCCGGCGCGAAGCGGGTCAGGAACATGTCGGGCACACCCAGCGGGAACGCGATCGCTTCACCGTCGGCCAGGGCCAGGTCACCGCCGGTGTTGCCCTGCAGCTCTTCGAAGGTGATATCGCCGAACACGAAGCCCTTGCGGACGTCATCGCGCAGCGCTGCACCGTCCTGCCAGCGCTCGTAGGCCTTCTGCACTTCCGGGTGGTCGGTCAGGGCATCGAAGAAGCCGGCGCTGCAGAACACGTGGATGCCGGTGTACGGGATGCCGCCCAGCTTGGCCTCGATCGCGCGCTTGATGGCGATGCACTTGGCGCGGACCTTGGTGTCGTCCTTGTTCAGCTCCATGCCGATGACGACCTGCTTGACCCCGAACTCCTCGTAGAAGTCGATGATCACCGAGCCGTCGGCATCGAGCAGCTTGCCCTGCAGCGCGCCCATGCGGTGGTACTCGATGGTGAAGTCCAGGTCGCGCTTGTGCACCACCTGCAACGCGTTGACCACGGCGGCAACGTTGTTGCCTTCCGGGTCGGCCGGGTCATAGACACCCAGCAGCTGGTCAGCCATGACCGTGGAGTTCTGCGGCAGGTGAGTGGTTTCCAGCAGCTTCACCTTACCGCGCTCCAGGCCCTTGGGCTGGCCGGGCGCACCACGCGGGACATTCGGGACCAGCACCAGCTTGGTGCCGTTGATACCCACCTTGACGATGGTGGTGCCGACCAGGCCCTGCTCCTGGAACAGGCGCATGTCGGCCAGCCGGGTGGAGATGCGCGGCAGGTTGTTGATATAGGCGTTCAGGGCATCGAAGCTCAGCACGCCAAGCGCCAGAAGAATCTGCAGATCCATGGTGATTTCTCTCTCGGAATGGGATACGAAAAGGCCCCGCCGAAGCAGGGCCAAGGGTCAACGGGTGGAAGGGGCGATGCTCGGCGGTCAGCCGCCGCCGGCTGCGGTGATGGTGATGGTGTCGGTGGTCGCCTCGTCCAGATCGGCGGCGGTCACCTTGAGGGTGTAGTCGCCGGCGGCGCTCAGCGTCGCGGCATCCCAGGTGATGACGCCACCCACGGCGGCCTTCGCGCCGCCGCCGGTCAGATTGCCGGTGCCAGTGGCCTTGGCCAGGGTGGCGCTGACGGTACTGCCGGTGACCAGAGCACCGAAGACGTCCTTGACGTGCGCCACGACCGGGCCCAGCGCCTCACCTGCAGTACCGGTCACCGGCACGGACACGAACTCCAGGTGATCGGCCGCGTTCGATGCGATCGGCTGCTGCGTCCAGCGGGTGATGATGCCGGACTCGGCCAGGCTCAGCGCGGCCAGCAGCTTCTGGTCAGCGGTGACGCCGCTGGCCCAGCCCAGCTTCTCGCCGAACACTTCGGCATCGCGCGCGATCGCCGCGCCCTTGACGGCCAGCGCCGCGGAATCGGTGCCGGTGTCGATCGGGCCATACAGCACCTTCACCGCGTCGGTGCCGTTGGCAGCGACGGTGTTGTCTGCCTTGAGCAGGGTGCCGGCGGACAGCATGCCCTGCCCGGCCGGCAGACGGATCAGTTCGCGGCTGCGCTCGCCGCCCGCTTCGGACAGCAGGAATTCGCCGGTACGGGTGCCGGCCAGGGAGATTTCCATCGTCAGTTACCTCGTTGCTTGTAGATGTGAGTGGGATTCAGCTTCGCCTTGTTGTCGGCGGTGCGTTGTTCGGCCGTGGAGACCGGGTGTGCGGTGACGACCTGGGTGCTGCGGCCTTCCTCCGCCTTCATCGACAGCAGCTGTGCACGCACCGTGTCGAGGTCGGTGCTCTTCTCGATGAAGCTGGCGGCGAGGGTGTCATCGCCACGCAGTGCCGCAGCACAGGCGTCCTGCACTGCGGTCGCGTACTCGATGGCGCTGGCCGCCGGTTCGCCCTCCTGCAGGGGGCGGCGCAGCAGGGCCAGCGCGAGCGCCGGCGGCAGCTCACTGTTTGCAACCGCAGCTGCCAACGCAGCGGCCGGGTTCTCCACCACGGCTGCAGGCGGTGCGGCTGAGGCCTCGGGCACCGGCGGCGCTACCGCCGCCTCCGGCTCGTCGTCCGGATCAGGGTTGCCCGGCGCGGGCGGCGGCGCCGATTCGGCCGCGCCGAGGTGCGCGATCAGGTCGTGCCAGGTGCCGAGCCGGGTAGCGAAGCCGACTGCCACGGCGGCCTGGCCGCGATAGCAGGCTGCCTCGGTAGCACGCACGGCTTCCGCATCCATGCCGAGGTTGCGCGCCACGGTGTCGACGAGCATCGTGCGCATGTCCTCCAGATCAGCCATGGCCTCGGCATGCGCTTCTTCGCTGAGCGGGAAGTTCGGGTTGAAGTCGACCTTGCGGGCGCCGGCGAACAGCGGGGTCACCTTCAGGCCGATCTGAGCGTTGTTGCCGCTCCAGTCGTGGTGGTAGCAAACCACGCCTACCGACCCGACGCCGCCGGTGCGGCTGATCCAGATCTCGTCGCAGGCCGAAGCGAGGGCGAAGCCGGCGGAGTACGCATGGTCATCGACCAGCGCATACACCGGCTTCCGGCCACGCGCCTCGAAGATGTGGTCGACCAGGTCGAAGCAGCCAGAAGCCATACCGCCGGGCGTATCCAGCCGCAGGATGATCGACGTCACCGCATCGTCGTTCAGCAGTTCGTCGAAGGTGTCGCGTACCGCGGCATAGCTCACCGGCCCCGAACCACTGGGGCCGGGCATCGGCCGGTTCACCATCCCACCGGACAGGTTGATCACACCGATCAGGCTCTGTGCCACGCCCACCGGCTGTCCGTGGGGGCCGGACACTTCGAAGCGGTCGGCCTTCAGCACGCTGTCGTCACTGGTGACCTTCCCTTCCAGATAGCCGCCCACCAGCGCTTCGCCAATGGCCGGCTGCACCAGCAGGGGCTGATTGAGGACCGCGGCAGCGAGCGAGGCCACCACGGGCGCACGGCTGCCGCGACCCAGCATTCGGGCCAACAGGCCAGGCTTACTCGTCATCGTCATTCCTTTCATCGTCGTTGGCGCCAGGGGCGCCGGGTTCGTCGTCCTGCCGGGAACCGGAGGCGTTCGTTCGCCTCGGGTCGCTGTCGTAGCGAAGCCCGGCCGCGTCTGCGCGCTCGTTGTCCTGCGCCTGCTCGGCATCCACCTGTTCGGGATCCTCGCCGGCGCTCAGCACCACCTTGCTGCGCGACTTGAAGCCTGCCCGCACCGCCTTGAGTTCGGAGGTCACGTCCTGCACCGGGTGGCTCCAGGGCCAGCCCTCGGGCACCCACAGGGTTTCGGTCACGTCATCACGCAGGGCCGCATAGCGCGGCACCTTCAGCAGACCCGACAGCACCGCCTGGTCCATGAAGGCGTCGCGGACCCGCTGACAGAACATGGGGATCATGAAGAGCCACTGGTCCTGCTCGATCACCCGGCGGAACTCGTTGAGGATCAGCCGCAGCGCGCGGTCGGATACGTTGCGCAGGTCACCGGTCAGCACTTCATAGGGCACGTCCTGACTGGCACAGATCGCCAGCAGGTGGCCGCGCAGGAACTCGGCATAGTCCGAGCCGGCGCTGGGCGGTGCGGCAAAGGTGACCTTGCGGCCCGGCGGCAGCTCCTGCAGTGTCCCGGGCTCGAGCCCACCGAGGGCAGTACCGTCTGCATCCTCACCGGTGATCAGGTCGCCGATGGCCTCGCCGTCTTCCCCTTCCGCGTTTGCCTCGGTGGTGATGAAGCCTGCGAACAGGTTGGCCAGCGCCTGCCGTTCCAGCACCGCATCATCGAGGCGGTCCAGGTTGAACATGCGCAGCAGCGCCGGAGCGGAGCCCGGCACACCCCGCATCGCGCCAGCACGGTTCGGCCGGTACAGGTGCAGCACCTGGTCCGCCGGCACGCGCACCAGCTCGTTGCCGTTGACGGTCAGCTGCAGGTCGCCGGGGTGCTCCCGGTACATCCAGTAGGCCACGCGGCGGCCGATGCTATCGACCTCGATGCCCTGCCGGATCACGTTCCCGTTGCTGGCCACGCCGTTGTAGTGCTGCGGGCACTGCTCCGATTCGATCAGCTGTACCTGCAGCGGCACAGGCAAGCCGTCCTCGGGCCGCCGGTACCGGATGCGGGCGAACACCTCGCCGGCCTCCTTCCACTCGCGCCAGGCCAGCGCCTGCAGGCCTTCCCACCCCAGAACGCCATCGGCATCCGCGTACTTGCCCCAGCGCGTCCACAGCTTGGTGACCTTCTTCTTGTGCTCCTTCGTGCCCCAGAGGGGCTTTGCCTGGATGCCGGTGGCGATGCCGTTGGACACGCTCTTGTTGAGCGCGCTGACCATCCACGGATCATTCCGGGCCAGGTGCCGGGCCCGTGCCAGCAGCGTCGGCAGGCCCAACAACGATGCGTTGGGCCCGAGCGATGTCGGCCGGAAGGTGCGAAGGCGGCGGCCGTTGCCGGCGGCGCGGTAGCTGTTCTCGGAGGTATCAGACATTGCCGGTCCCCGATTGGTAGAGGCGCACGATGCGTCGGCGCCGCGGTCCACCTGCGGCCTGGCTCAGCTCATCGCGCATCTGCTTCAGCAAACCGCGCATCTCCTTCAGGCTCTGGTAGGTCACGGTGCGGTCGGCATAGCGGACGCTCAGCACGCCGGCCGCAATCGCGGCCTCCAGTTGCTCGATTTGAATCTTGGTGAATGCCATTTCAGCGTCCCAGGTACTTGCTTCTGATGACGCGGCGGGTGCGCGCACGCGGCATTGGCGCCGGCGCGACGTCGTCTGCCCTCACGTCTGGGTTGTCGTCCCACGGCGCGGCCCATGCCGGCGGCGTGGTCCAGTTGATGGCCGGAACCTTCAACCACAGCGCCATGCCCTCGGCATAGCCGCACAGGTCGAACGCCTCATTGCGTCGCTTCGCCAGGTTCTCCCAACCCCTTGCAGTGCGCGACTCCGCCGTCAGCTCGGCGTAGAACGCCTCTGGCAGCCAGTCGGGGAAGTGGTAGTAGCCCGGTCCGGGCTCGGCCCGCTTCACGTTGGCGTCTACGGTGTCCTTCAGCCGGTCCACGTTGAGCAGCAGCTGCGGCACATCACCCTTCGACCCTGATTTGCGGTCCCGGCGCTTGCTGCTGTCGGGGAAGGTCTCGCGGAACAGGCCGCCCTCGCGGCGCGCATCACCTTTGATCAGCCTGACCCGAGCGTGCAGCTTCCGGGCCTTGAGCGAGCGCCAGAACTCCAGCGCGCGCACCGAGGTGCCCGACTTGCCGCCCCAGTCGATGCCGACGGCGTGGACCGGCATGCTACGGCCGGTGCCATCGTCCAGCGGGTAGCGACGGCTGATGACCTTCTCAACTAGGCGTTCCCAGTCCTCCAAGTACTTCGGCGGGTCCAGCGGCAGGAAGCCGCCTGATCCGTCCTCGCGCTTGGAGGTGCGCAGGGTGAAGGAATCCACCACCCAGCGCTCCAGCTGACCGGAATCGCCAATACCGAAGCCCAGCACCAGCACGACGAAGCGGTTGGCCTGAACGTCGACCTCACCCAGCAGGAAGCGCACGCCGGCGGGAACAGCACCAGCGGGCCAGACTTCGGCGCGCTCCTGCATCTCGTTCGGGTCACTGGCCGAGCGGGCAGCCATCGGCACGTAGTTGATCGCGCCGTCCACGTTGTGCGTGGTCTTCAGCGGACGCTCTTCGCCGGTCGTGGCGAAGGTTCGCAGGGCCTGGAGGTATCGCTCGATCAGCGATTCCCAGGACTGGTAGGACGCCGCCACACCGCCAAGCCAGTAGCTGGCGATGCGTGCCTCCGGCCTCTCACCGGTGACCGTTCCGTCGGCGTGCACGACCTGGCCCTCCGCAGCCCACACACCGCTGCGGTTCATCCCGTCCTTCCACCGGTGCTTCAGGCCCACACCGCAGTGCGGACAGTGCAGCAGCGAGTAGTGCCGCGCCATCTTCTGCACGTCGTCCAGAACCACCCGCTCGAGCAGTTCCTCCATCGGCGGCAACGCGAATCCGTCATAGCCTGGCGCTGCCTGAAACCGCTCCCCGCACTCCGGGCAGGGCCAGTACCAGCGGCGACGGTCACCACGCGCATATAGCGCGGCGATGCCTGCGGCCGGTGGGCCTTGGTGCGGGTGCAGCGGCTTCCAGGCGCCGTCGGCGTAGTCGGTTGCCGGGCTCGATTCGGCCACCACCATGCCGGCGGACATGTAGGTCTGCGTGCGCTTCAGGCCCAGGCCGAAGCACTCATCGATCGTCAGGTCGCCGGTGTAGTTGTCCACGTCCGTCATCAGGACGTCGTGGATGTCCTTGCCGGACAGCACCGATACCGACGGCCAGCCCATGCGCAACGACATTCCCGACCGGAAGAACTTCAGCAGGATGTTGTCGTCGTGGGCTCGCGGGCTCAGCCGGGAGCGTAGCTCCGGGCTGGCGGCAATGCTGCGGGCGATACGGGTCTTGCTGTAGTCCTCGGCCGCATCCTTGGACATCTGCACAACCATGGCGTCGGCCGGGTTGCAGGTGATCAGGTAGGCCAGGCGCGCATCGATCAGCGAGATGGTCTTGCCGGACCGCGCCGGCCCTACGAACACCACTGCCTCGTAATGGCGGCTGCCGGTCGTATCCAGCGGCTCGACCATGTAGGGCGTCGTGTCCGGATCCCAGGAGCCGGCCGCGCCGGCGGCATTGGCCACCTGCAGCACCCGCGCGCCCTCGCTCACCCTGATGCGGCGCGGCGGCCGGATCATCTCGGCAACGCCTTGGCGCACGCTACGCGCTGTCGCGTACGTCGTCATCGGTGATGCCCTCGTACATGGATTGCCGGACGCGATCGCACTCGTCCTGGACCTTCACCACCTGCTCTGGCGTGAGCCCTGCCTTGCGCTCGAGCACATCAGGCAGCGTGTCGAAGAACTGCACGACCTTCTTCACCAGCTCGGCGTAGTCGGCCTCGACCTCTGCCGCTGGCACCAGCTGCCCGATGGTCGACTCGACCTTCAGGCGCTCGTTCTCCGACTGGTAGTAGGCGCGGCGCTCCATCGGCGGCAGGTCGCGCGGATCGACCACGCCCTCCGCTCCGAACGCCGCGGCGCCCGGATTCACCAGCGCCGGTGCTGCGTCGGCCAGCCGATAGACGTCGTGCCCGGCGCGCTTGGTCAGCGGCGGTACTCCGGCCTCCTTCAGCCGCTTACTGGCGGTTCGGCGGTCTATCCCGAACTCATCCGCCAGCCTGGCCACGGACCAGCCCTTGGTGAATTCGTGGATGTCAGCCATGTCCTACCCGATGCACAGCCTATTCAGGCATGAAAATGCGGTTTCTCCCGGCAAAAACCGCCAAAAGTGCGGCCTGTGGTGGAGCACCCTAGAGGCCGAAATACTGTCTTTTACCGGGGTCCGAATTCCCCCCGGTAGCTGTGGATAAGCCCAGGGGCCCCGCCCTGTGGAACATGTGTCGTGAAACTTCGCTCAGTCCCTGCTGTCCGTTGTCGATGCAGGCTTTCCTTGCACCTGGCCGATGGCATCGAGCTGGGCCTCGTACTGGTCCAGGCACCGCTTCCGGCCGTTGCTCACCTCGAACACAGCCGAGGGTTTGTCAGCACGGGTCCAGCTGCAGCGCTTAGTCAGCGCGCCGTCGATTGGGACATAGGTGGCCACCGGCACCTCGATGATGTCCGGGGCCGGCGGGTTGGGCTTGGGCTGTGCCGACTGGCATGCCGTCAGCATCAGCGCCACAGCGATCAGAAGGATGCGCATGTCAGTACCCCTTCAATTCCGGGCAGGCAGAGTCGAGCAGCTCGAGTGCTGCCTTGCATGTATCGGGCCGCTGTTCGTATCGACCACGCCATGTGGCGGCGTCCTTCTCGGATGCCTCGACCTTGCCAGCCAAGGCCCGCAGTGCCTCAGCACTCTCCGCACGGAGGGTTTCGAGCTTCTCCGCTTCTTTTCTCAGGACCGCGGCAATCTCGGCAAGGCGCTGATCGCGGCTGGCGACGTCGGCCTGCAGCCGCTCGCTGTCGGCCTTCCAATCCGCACGCACCTTCACCACCTGCGCGCTGAGATCCTTGATCTTCTGCTCTTTCTCGTAGGCCGAAAGGCCAGCGACCAGGCAACCGAACGCCAGCACCCCGCAGCAGACCTTCATCACGCTTCCGGGCTTACGCAACCAGACCAGCACCTCCGCCGCCCAGCCGACCAGCAGGTCCCAGAGGGCCTTGAAGAACCGAATCAGAACGCTCATGGCTTATCGCCTCCGATGGCGCCGGTAGCTCTTTCCACCATGCGCACGTAGCCGGGCAACAGCCGGCGGATCAGGACACCGGACAGGCCGGCCAGCGGCAGCTGCGGGGCGCCGGCCAGTGCCGGCCAGATGGACGCGGCAACTGCGATGACCCATGCGGCCACGATGGCGTAGGCCACCACTGCCACTGCCAGCGCGGCCCAGCGCGCTGCCGTCTGCAGCAATCGGTGGCCGCGCCGGCGGTTGGAATCAGCGGCCACCCGCTCTGCGTCCTTCTCGGGCAGCAACAGAACGCCGATCAGTGCACCAGCCATAGCCACCAGCAGCACGGACTGCGGCACGCCCAGGATGATTCGCTCGGCCTCGCGCAACGCGTCAGCCGTCGCCGGTGCCACCACCGCAGCGGTGAACGTCCCGACGAAGGTTTTCAGGGTGCTCATCGGCTCGGTCACAGCGCCACTGCCCCGCCAGCCTTGCGGTAGGCAGCCAGCAGCTTCTCCAGCGCGTGCTCCGGCTGGCCGTAGCCTGCGCCCGGCAGGCTCGCCCAGATGTTGCGCACGGCCTTGATGGCGTCGGTGATGCGCCCGGCCTGGATCATCGGAAGTGCGCGACGCTCCCGGATCAGCTGGATTGCCCAGAGATCCTGCGACAGCGGCCCGAAGTCCGGCAGCTTCAGCAGCGCGCGGTAGTGGGCATAGTCCTTCAGCATGAACTGGTAGCGGCCCGATGCGTTCGAGGTCAGCCCCTTGCTGTTGATGGCCTTCGACTTCCGTCCTCGGGAGAACGGGTGCACCGAATAGTCGGTGAAGATCTCCGGCACTCGGTCGGCACCGGTCACGATCACGTCGTAACCCTGGTTCTTCGTAGCCGGGCTGGTGCTGGTGCCCTCCGACCAAGCCAGCATGTCCAGAAAGGCGACGACATTGGTGCCGCCTGCCTGTTGAGCGGTGATCTTGGCCATCAGAGGTTCCTGCAGAAGGGTGCCAGCCCCGCTGCCGGCTAGGCGCGAGAGTTGATCCGGACGGGGGATGCGGGCGTAAATTAAGGTGCGGGAATGCACCAGGTTCCTCCCAACAGCAAGGTCAGGAAGAAATGCTGAAAATCTTTGTTGATACGTGCGTATGGCGCCACTGGCTCTCGTGGATAGCAGGTCGAATCAGCGACCTGTCACCCCACTGCGCGGACGCTACCGCATTCGATGACGTTCTCATGGCCGTTAAACGCGGCCACGTGCAGGCCCAGCTTCTGTACGACGAGCGGGTAATGCTTGAGCTCGGGGAGGCGCTTGCTACAGAGGTCCGAAGGCGAACCGAAGGACATTCAGAGCGTGTACCTATTCCCGGCACACGTGCCGATGGCTCTTTCAAAGCCGATGGGAGCATTCTCTACGGAGGCGTTTACGGCGGAAGTCTGGACGTTCTGCTCACGGCGGACGGCGTGGACCATGAACGCCTGGTCCATGAAGCCGCTGAGCGCGCGCGGTCTGCCGGGACGTATCTGTACGACGAAAAGATTCGGCGTAAGGAATTTGATGTGGAACACCTGGAGGCGTCACTCGAAGCCCAGGCCGACTACTTTGTCACTTCCGATGTCAAAACGATCATCCTTCGGCTTCAGCGGCTCTCTGAAAAGTTTCCCGACGATCAGGCACTGCAGGCTGTCACGAGAACCCTGCGCCGACCGACACAGCTGAGAGGGGAACTTGTCTCGGCAGCGACTGGTTTTCAGTCTCGCTGAAACGACGAACCGCAGGTCACTGGACCTCCCGAGTCCAGGCCTGCGGCCGCCACAACCTTTCAGATGCCGACCGCTGCCCTCACAGCTGTCGCGCGCCGCCGCCTCTCACGATAAGCATTCTTGCGATGGGCCTCGATCAGGCGCTTCATGGCGAATACCTTCTCCAGATCCACATCCTCAAGCGCCCAATCCTTGACCCTGGACATGTGGGCCTCGATTGCAACATTAAGCGCCTGCTTGTGCGCCCCGTCAGTCCAATCGAATCGGAACCACTCCCCATTTGAGCCGAACGGCGCCAGTTCAACGTGGAGCTCCTTTTCAATCAGCCTGGCCTGGGCGCGACTCATGCACTTAACCATGCCCGCCTTGACCAACGGGATTGGACATCCCGTCTGGATAGAACCAATCCGTGAGTATGGATCGTCACTGACTCCAATCTTCACGTACATGGGGCCTTGCGCATCGCGGGCCATCAATACGTATACGTAGCATCGTCCAAGGGCCCAACGACCATTGCAGTCGTACACACCGCTATGCACTTTATCGCCCATGGTCCCAATTGGACACGAGTTCTGGTTCCCGATGCAACTGCGGTAAGGTTCCTTACCGCAGTCGGGCGAATGCGGTAAGGTTCGCAGCGACTGCGGTAATCTTCCTTAACGCCATGGACGCCCCAATGACCGATCCCACTATCTTAGTTGTCACGGCAAATGCCTCTGATCATGTAGCCGTGGTTGGTCAAGCCGTGAGTTCATTGGAGCGATCACTTGACGATCTGGCTGTGACCATCGTGATGAACTCTGGAGATAAATACACCTTCAGGTTCAGATCAGTAGAAGAGGCACTAGCCTTTTACGAGAAGCTGATCGAGTTCCTCAGTAATGTTTGTTCGGTTCAAGACGTGTTGAGCATTACCGTAGATGGCTATCCGGAATCAGGCGAGGATGATGTTAATGACCAGGGGGCAGATGGTTCTGCTGATCAGATCCAGCAAGAACCATCTCGCATTTTGATCTGACAGACTGATTGATCCACCGAGGCCGCGAAGCCCCACGCGTACCTGCGTGGGAATTTCAACGATTGAACACCCTCCCGCTGAACTCCTTCCGCCCATCCTCCAGCGCCTGGCGCAGCGTGGCGGCAGCGATCCCGTACACGCGCAGGTAGTCCCCCTTCCGCATCTTGGCCGCCTTGGCAGCATCCTGCGCGGCGATCTTCCCTTCGGGCCACACCAGGTCGTTCACCGCGTCCTGCAGCACCAGCCTCATTCGCCAGCGGTCGGCCGGGTCATCCATTCGCAGCGCTGGCTTTGTGCCGTTGCGTCGCTGCCACTGAATCTGCCGCATCACCCGCCTGGCCAATGAGCGCCCCAGCGACGACAGGGACACGCCCTGCCCGCGCAGCGCCACCGCCATCACCGCCTGTTTGGCCACCGAGTCACGCATCATGCCAACGGCACCGGCGATATCGGCTGAGGTCAGCGGCGGCATGGTTGACCGGCCATCCGATGGCTCGCGGAAGCTCCCGCCTACCAGCATGCGGGCGATCAGCTCGAGCGGATCTCGCTCCAGCTCCGGCTCTGGAACCGGTACTCGGCCATGCACCACCCTGATCGCCGTTGGAGCCGGCATGTAGACCGGTCGGTTCGCCCAGGCCCTGCATGCGCGCTCTTCTGCATCTGCGCCAACATGCAGCTCTCCGCGCGCGGTGCAGCGCGCGCACACCACCTGCGCGGTTCGGCGGCTGCCGGCACTGCCCCGCGCGCGCATGCGCACGTCATCGCTGCCGCAGTTACCACACGGGGTCAGGCCCATCGCGGGCGCGGCCACTGCCGACATCAGGCCACCTCGCAGTTGCTGACCCAGCGGGACCGGCCGTCCAGCCAGACATCCCACAGGCTGCCGTCTACCCGGCACCTGATGGGGCCCTCCTTTCCTTCGAGGTACAGGTGGTGGGTTGCCTCGTCCAGGCTGGGGAAATTGGGAATCATCGGGAGGTCTCCATGGTTGTAACGTTGGTTGTTTCCAGGGCCACGCCCTGCTGTTGAAGGAACTGCTGGGCCAGCGCGCGCAGCTGGTTTTCGCCCACGTCCAGACGCTCTACCAGGTGTTCCCCCGGGCTGCGCACGCCCTCGATCTGCTCGCGCTTCACCCCGAGCACGTCCGACACGATCGGGTCGCTGCCGCTGTCGGAGAGCAGGAAGTACGCCATGACCGGCTCTGCCTGGCCGTCGCGGTGCACGCGGCCGATACACTGCTCGTGGACGCCGGGCGACCAGTCCAGCTCGCCGAACACCACGGTGCTGCACACGTGCTGCAGCCCGTCGATGCCAGCACCAGAGCGGAGGCTGATCAGCATCACTTGGCTGTCCCCGGCGATGAATGCCTTCTTGGCCGCCTGCTTCTGGTTCGGCGACTCGCTGCCGGTGTACATGACCGGGTTGTACGCAGCCAGCTTCTCCTGCCAGATGCTGTAGACCTCCCGGTGCCAGCCGAACAGCAGCACCTTCTGCCCGCTCTCCAGCAGCAGCCTGACGAACTCGGCCACGTAGGGGGCCTTGGCCACGCCCGTCGCCTGACGCAGCAGCCGGTCGAACTCGCCGGCCGCCTGCATCTTCTCGCCGCGGTACTGCTCGTTGGCCCGCAGGATGATCCGCGCCAGCGCTGCGGCGTCGCCGGTGATGGCGTCCAGCGCCTTGGCGTCGGCCTCTACCTCATGCGGGATCTTCGACAGAGCCGGCAGCTCGCGCCCCACTTCTTTGCGGGTGCGCCGCAGCATGATTCCTTCGCGCTGCAGGTACTGGCCGAACTGCTCGGCGTCCTGCAGCTTGGCCTTCTCCCCGGGCGCGGAGATGCACCATTCCCGGAGGAACTCGTCATAGGTGCCCAGGCAGCCCGGCAGCAGCGGGTCAACCACGTGGAAGAACTCGCACCCGTAGTTGTAGATCGGGGTGGCGGTCAGGCCCATGCGCAGCCGTGCCCGGCTGGCCAAGTGCCGGCAGGCGCTGTGGATGCTGCTGTCCGGACTGCGCAGCTGCTGGCATTCCTCGAACACCACGTACTGCGCTATCTCCCCCAGCGTCTCAGCCCAGCCCCGGAGCTTGTGGTAGCTGACCAGGATCACGTCCGGCAGCGTGTCCCACAGATCCTTGATCCGCTGCTTCGGCTGCCGCACGAGCGGGTACGGCGCACCCTTCCTGATGTGGTGCACGCGCAGCTGCGGCGCGAACTCGGCCAGCTTCTCCGGCCAGTGGTTCGGCAGTGCCGCCGGGTACACCACCACCGCCGGAAGGTTGCCCGGCGCGGCCATGGGGCAGATGCCGGTGACCGTCTTGCCAAGGCCAAGATCGTCGGCCAGCAGCAGGCCGCCACGGATGGACAGCTGCGCACCCGCGACGCGCTGGTATTCCCGAGGCGGCTTGGCCAGGGTGAACTCCGGTATCTGCACACGACCGGCCAGAAGCTCGCCCAGACTGCGCTCCATATCCACATGCTCGGCGGCCAGCAGCTGCAGCGCGCGCTCGGTGTCGGCATCCATCGTCAGCGGGTAGCGCTGCGTGAACCACTGCAGCTCCCGGCTGTTCTCTGGCGTGGCCGACAGGTCGATGTGCTCAGCGGCGTGCTGCCGCACGCGGGGAAACACGCGCTTCATGCGCGCGCGCACCTGCGGCTCGCAGATCACCCGCCAGGTGCTGCCGGCGGCGCTGTACAGGAGGGTTCCATAGGTCGCCTGCATCACAGTGCCTGCCTCTTCAGGCGGATGATGTTGAAGGGCTTGCCCTGCCAGGCCGGCCGGGCCACGAGCGGGCGTTCGCCCCAGCGTTCGGTGGTGACCAGCAGCACCCCGCGCACCTGCGGCAGGTTGATGTAGCGCCCGACCTGCCGCAGGGCGTCCGCGAGCGAGCCAGCCACCTTCACCTCGATCACGAGGCCGTCCAGCCAGAAGTCAGCGCGGTTGCTGGCGTCCAACCGGT
Source organism: Stenotrophomonas sp. GD03819 (assembly GCF_029841665.1). NCBI lineage: Bacteria > Pseudomonadati > Pseudomonadota > Gammaproteobacteria > Lysobacterales > Lysobacteraceae > Stenotrophomonas > Stenotrophomonas sp. GD03819. Next base: position 131,195 of record NZ_JAOCEW010000006.1, on the reverse strand, counting down.
ACTCGCGCACGTGCGCATGGCCTGCGTTGTCCAGGACGGTGGCCAGAACCTCGTGCAGCTGGACCTCCGACCCGTAGCGATACCCAAACCCGGCCAGCAGCCGCCCAATGCCCTTCAGCTGCAGCTGCTCTTCCATGGCGGTGCCCGGCTTCACCGGAGCCACCTCCCGCCGCGTAACGACCGGACCGACCATCACGGCACCTCCGGTCGAGCGCCAATCGCTGCCGATATGGCGAATCCCATATCGCCGAAAGGCATGTGCGCCTCTTCAGCTGCGGCGATCATCTCTTCAGTCGGCTCCGTGGGCACCAGCACGTAGCCCTCGGGCGGCGTGAGCGCGGCCTTGATCGCATCCAGTGATGCGCGGAGAGAGCCACCCTCGATCTTGGTGCAGATGTCGTCCAACCGCTCGGCGGTCAGCTCCATTCCTTGCGCTCGGAACGCTTCGGCGTACAGCTCCCGCGCCCGCTTCTCGATGGCGTCCATCAGGAGGCCTCCGCAGCCAGCTGCAGCGCGGTCGCGGCGTCGGCCTGCGCCCAGGTCATCTGGTCCCGGTCGATGCTCTCCGCCAGCCGCGACAGACCTTTCGCGGTCACCAGCACCTGCTCGTGTACGCGCTCCTGCTCACCGTCGGTGCGCTGTATGCACGCCTTGTGCACCAGCACGCCCTGCTGCAGCCGGTTCTGGTACGCCAGCCAGTTCTTGCTGCCCGCGCGGCGGTAGATCCAGCCGTGCTCGGACAGCCAGGCGAACAGCTGGCGCGGCTGGACCTGCAGCATCTTGGCGACGGTGCTGATGTTGAAGGCACCGTCAGCCTGGGTCAGTCGCAGCAGCGCGCGGACCTGCGGTTCCTGGTACTGCACGCGCGCCTCAAGGATCTCGGCCTTCTCGCTGTAAGACAGCAGCAGCGCGCGCAGCGTCGCCGGATCGGTCAGCGCCTGCATCGGGTCAGGCGCCGCCGCCCCGGCCGTGAGCGCGTCATAGGCGCGGATCACCTGCAGGCTGAAGCTGGGGCTGATCCACATGGCGTAGGCATAGACCAGTTCGCGCACCACGTAGCTGCCGCCGTAGCGGCCTGCCACCGAGTGCACCGGGTAAATCCGGGAATCACCGGAGTTGACCAGCTCGGCCACCAGTTCCTCGGTCTGCTTCAGGCGCTGCCAGTCGCTGGGCTGGTGGCGCTTCGCACCACCGGATGCCTGGTGCAGGTCGTTCAGGCAGAACCTGCCCACGTCGTCGCGGCGCACAGTGACCCCGCCAATCATCATTGCGTTCAAGAGAACACCTCCGTTTTCCAGCCGCCGCCGGGGGCGCGCTGGACTGCCAGGAATCGGAACGGGTACATCTCGGCGGCCACCTTCACCTTTACGCGGGCGTCTTCCTCCCAGAAGCCCTTTACCTCGTGGGCCTCCAGGTCGCCGGCGGCCGTCATCACGAAGAAGTCGATGGTGAGGTGGGTCTTCTCGGCCAACTTCAGCTTCACGGACTCGAATCGGAACCATGCGATCTCGCCGGCGGCCATCTGCAACGCCAGGTGCGCGGCATAGGCCTCTTCGGTCTTGTTCATCTCGCCGGGCACATGTCGGGGACGGCCGCGCGCGACCTTGCCTGCGGCGTTGCCGCTGCCGGAAGGCTGGGCTGCCGTCGGCGGTCGGTAGGCGCGCGGCGCGGCCGGTGCCGGAGCGGCTGCCGGCGTGCCGGCCTGCACCAAGCGGCGCATGCCCTCCGGCATGTCCTGCACGGTGGCATAGCGCAGCGAGCGGCTGGGCGTCTTCTTCGGCGGCATCAGGCGGATGCCTCCATAGCGCCCCACACGCGCATCGCGCGCTGCCGAAATGCGTCGAACTCCTGGCGGGCGCGCTGCTGCGCCGCCTGGTGCTCACGATCCATCTGCTCGAGCATGCAGTCGAACTCGACGTTCAGCAGACCCACAAGCTGCTCCATGGACAACCCGCCGCGCGTGCGCTGGCCCGAGGCTGGCGCAAGCATCGGCATGGCCAGCTGCTGCTGACCCGAAGGCGGCGCCGGCGCGCACTCTACGCGGCCGGCCTCAGTCGCAGCCCACGTCGCCACCGGCCGCCCGTCGCGGCCGCTGTCGCGGTTCTCGCACCTGCGCACCAGGCCATCCCCGTCGAGCTCCCGCAGCAGGCCAGCCGCGGCGGCTGTGCTCAGCAACATCACCTCGCGCGGTGCGCCTGACTCGAGTGCGGCGTTGCCCATCAGCTCCAGCGCCTCGGCAGCGGTGCTCTCGCCGTGGATGCCCAGGCAGAACAGCAGTAGCTGCCGCTGGTAGGCGCGAATCTCAGCCGGCTCCATGCATGCCTCCGAAACCGAGCTCAGCCGCGGCCTGCGCCATGGCGCTGCGTGCGGCGTCGCGGTTACGCACCACCTGCGGCTCGGGCCTGGGTGCCGGTAGCGCGGCCATCGGCTCGGGTACGGCGCCGCCGTCCATGACGTGCTTCACCGCCCTCTCGTAGGCGTTGGCCAACATGCGCTGCTGCAACGCGCCGCTCTCGGCAGTGGCATAGGCGTGCAGGTCCAGCTTCGACCGCACCAGCACGGTGAATCCGCTATGGGCCTGGCCGGGCCGCATCTGGCCGTCGACTTCGGCAAGCGCCGGAACGCCCAAGCACATTGCGCGGAACTGCCCGGGGTTCGGCGGCCACTGCAGAGCGCTGCGCAGGCAGTTCCCCATACCGTCGGCGACCTGTCGCGGGGTGATGCCGACCAGCACCTGGAACCACAGTTCCCCGGCCGTGGTCAGGCTGCCCGCGTTGTTCACCGGGGCCGAGCCGTTCTCGCGCACCCACTTTCCGGGAAACATACCGGCCATCCGTTCCCACACCGTCCACAGCATGCTCACCGCGCGCTGGTCCGGCTCAGTGGTGGACGGGTTCGAACTCGACGTCGATGACATCGCCGCCTGTTCCGCCAAAGCCTCCAACTGCCGCGCGCTGCTCGAATTTTCGCCGCTGCTCTGCGACGTGGTCGGCAGAACCTTGCTGAGGGTTTGCATTGGTGCCTCCGGTGGTATTGGGGATTGCGGGCATTGCGCCTGCCGCATGGCGGTTGCGGGCGGTCTTGATTGCCCAAGGGAACGGGTTCGTGACCGGTGGCGATCGCGCCAGCCCTTCAGCGACCGTGTGCCCCAGCGTCTCCGGCGTCACGCCCTCCTTCAGGGCGGCCAGCAGGTCTGGGTGGCTCGGGTTGGTGGAATGGCATCCAGCCTTGCGCATCAGCAAGCACGCACGCCCCGCGTCGGTCACGCCTCCCAGAGATCCTTGAGTGAGATGTGATGTATCTGGAGGAATATTGGGGTCTGGGGTCTGGGTACCCGTGTTCACACCTGTGTTCACACCACCTGTCACACGTGACTCTGCGTGACATGTCACGCGTGACAACTGGTCGAGTGTCACGCGCTCGTCGCCCGTGACATGCGTGACATGGAGCGCCTTCAGCTGTGCCATCGTGACCATGCCGTCCGGCACGACGCCGACAGCGCGCAGGTCTTCGAACATCATGGTTCTGCGTGCTCGGGTGCGTGCCTGGCGCTCGGTTTCATTGCTCTTTCGGGCATCACGGCGGCCTTGGCCCTCGGCAATACGGCCTTGCGCCTTGGCGATTTGCTCATCGCAGCGCTTGCTGTGCCGCAATCCGTCTTCTGCCACGGGGAAGTAGCGCTCGGCGACCTTCTTGACCGCAGCCTTGTCCGCCGCAGTGATTGCGCCGGCGATGATGTACAGCTCGGCCAGGCTCTCTGGCAGCGCCTGCTCTTCCGAGTAGTACGCCAGCATCAGCTTGAAGTAGACGCCGTGGTCGGTCAGGGACAGTCGGGTCGTGTCCTTGAGGTAGTCGCCCGGATACATCTCGAAGTAGATCATCAGGGTTCCCCGGCACCGTGCTTGCCGCGTGCCGCAGCACCGGGACTGCCAATCCTGCCCAGCTCATGCTCGTTGGGCGGCAGCGTCTCCAGCCGGTATGTCTCACCCAGACTGTTGCGCCAGCGATACGCCGTGGCGCGGCTCACGCCGAAGTGCCGGACAATGGCCTCAACGGTTGGGAAATCTCTGAGCTCGACTGCCCAGCGCATGAACTCCATGACGATCCTGGTGGTGTTGTAGCCGGCAAGGGCGTGCTGGGGCGCGCTGCGCCGCTGCTTCTTTTCAGACATCGCGGCGGCTACCGGAGCTACGGTCGGCTCTCGCTCAACCGGAGCGGTGCGGAGCGCAGGGCCACAGCGCAGACCGAGGGTCGGACTGATGTTCATCCTGTCGCCCCCGCATGACCCGATACGGGAACCTCACGCCCCATCGCGGTGCTCAGCTGCCGCAGGCCGGGAAGCCGCCGCCTGGCGGCCGCCGGATCGTTGAGGTCCTGCAGCGCGAGCTGCCAGCGATATGCTGTCGCGCGCGAAAGGCCGAATCGCTTCTGAAGCGCATCAACGCGCACCGGCTGCGGCTGCTCTTTGGCCCAGAGGACTACATCCACCATGGGCAGAAGCGGCACGACACTCTCGGGGATGCGACGGCCGGCACTGTCGAATTCGCTGACCACGGCGATTGCCCAGCTCACCATTGCACCGCCGCTCATCGCTGCGCCCCCTGCACCGCTCGCGGCGCCAGATCCTGCAGGTGGCCCGACACGTAGCGCTTGGCCGTCACCAGTTCCGCCTCGAGCTGACCGATCTCGTCCAGCGCGCGACGCAGCTCAGGTATGTCCTTCGGGCAGATGCGGCCGTCAGCCAGGACGTTGGTGATCGCTTCGAGCGTGTGACCGAACTCCACCGACAGGCGGGCCACAGCCAGCACGCCGGCATGCGGCTCCATCATCGGTATACGGGCACCGAGAAAGCCATAGCGCTGGGCCAGTTCGCGCGAACAGGCGTCGCGCCAGTGCGGCGGCAGCGCACGAACCCACGACTCTTCCAGGTCAACAGGCATCTTGACTGTGCCATTGCGGATGCGGGCAATGAGCTGGCCGTTGGACTTCAGCGCTTTTTCGGTGCTGTCGGCGTCTACACCGACATGGAAGTGCAGAATGCGCTCGGCTGGCGCTACATCCGCCATGTACTGCTCGGCGATCGCCTGGGCGAGGCTGCTGTCGGTGTGGCCGCTGTTGCGGATGGCGTCGGTCGTGTGCCGGAACACCACCACAGAGCGCGGCTCGTGGTACTGAGGATCAGGCTTCATTTACGCACCTCGGGAGGCGATGCAAAGTGGCCGCCATGGACAGGACGACCGTAATTCAGGGATTGGGTGGCTTGGGGATCGCGGCTCAGCGGTCTGGCGGGAACGCGGTCACACCGCGTCGACCGGCACGATCCGGTCAGCGTCCGGGTCGTTTTCCGGAGGTCGCTCAAGCGCTTGGAAGTGGGCTGGCATCAGCACGAAGCGCAGCTTCAGCGCCCAAAGATCGTCGATCTGACCAGCGGGCCACTGATAGACAGCCGACGGCGTGATTCCGAGAGCGCGTGCAAGCGCGGCGGCATTGCCGTCGTAAGCGGCAATGGCTTCTTCCTTGGTGATCCGGGGCATGTTCATGCCACCCATATAAGCACGCTTTCATTGATAGTGCAAGCACGCTTACTTAACGGACTAATAAGCTCGCTAACATGACTACAGCCCTCGCTACCCGCCTGAAGCGCGCACGAACTGAGTGCGGCATTACCGAACCCGCTGATGCCGCGCGTCGTGCTGGCATCACCGCATCAGCTCTGTACCAGCTGGAGGACGGCAAGACGAAGTCGCTCAGCGGCGAGACGGCGGTGAAGCTGGCCCGTGTCTACAAGCCTTTCCGGGTCGAATGGCTGATCACTGGTGAGCTGCCCGAGCGCTGGGACGAGTCTCATGGGTCCTCGATATCAGACGGTGAGACACCCGCTGGCTATGTTCGCCTTCGAGTAATGGAAGGCGAGGCTTCAGGGGGCTTTGGCGCAATGAATCAGGATTACCCGGACGTGGTCCGGGAGCTCGACATCGCGGAGTGGCAGGTTCGCCAACAGCTGGGCTTCGTGCCCGAGGGTGACCGCGTGCGCCTGGTGACCGTGCGCGGGGACTCGATGTATCCCGACATCAAGAATGGCGACGTGGTGTTCGTGGACGTCGCCAAGGACTACTTCGACGGCGATGGCCTGTATCTGATCAATCTGCATGGGCTGACCTACGTCAAACGCCTGCAGCTGCTGCGGGATGGCCTGCACGTCATCAGCACCAACCGGAAGTACCTCAGCGAGGTAGTTCCTCCCCACGAGGCTGATCAGCTGCACGTGGGTGGCAAGATTTTGGGCCTGGCGCTGCTGCGCAGCGCGCAGGAAGTCTGACGTTAGAACGACTTGGTCTGTGCTTTCTGGCGCTGCGCCTCACGCGCCTGCTGCTCAGGGGTATAGACCAAAATCAGACCGGAATCGATGGCCCCGACGATCCCACTAAAATGGACGTAGACGTTTGGCAGATTCCACACTGCCTCAGGGCTTGAGAACTTTGCGCCTACCCCTGAAACAACGTCGCTGGTTCCCTGGGTCGTCGGCTTCCCGAGCTTCTGCTGCAGCTGCTCAAAAAGCTGCTGCGCATGTTGAAACCCATCTGTTTCAACCATCAGTCCTTCGATTCTGCCATCTACAACAACCGCTGTGACGGTACGCGTGCCTGTAGGTCTCTTCTTTGAAACAGGCACAACAGTCAGCGCATCGTTGTTCCGCAGGTTAGGACGCGGGTCTCGGCGCATGTCCGAGGTCGCCCAGCACGCCGTTTCCAGCGATGACAGATCGTAAATTGCCCCGCCATAGAGTTGCTTTACGGGGCACTCACGCACCAGTCGTCCACCGACAAAAATTCCCATGAACTCAAAGCCGGTGTTCGGCCTTTCATCTGATCGGCGGGACGTATTCGCTTTTTCGACAGAGATTGCCTGCCGTTTGACCTCGCTCGGGTCCGGGGCCTGGGCACCAACTGTTCCGACTGCGCCAAGAGCCAGCAACACCAACGATTTCCGCCAATCCATTCCTATTCCTCGTGCTCCTTTGAGCTAGTAGCGTAGAAGCACGCTGAATAAGCGTGCTTGCATTCTTCGTATAAGCGTGCTTTTATAGCTGCGCAGCCGGCTTCTGCCGCACACGGAGAGACACGCAATGCCCCTGACCCTCAGCACCAAGCGCACCGCCCGCGTCGGCATGGCCGCCTTGGCGTGCTTCATCGCCCTGGGCGTGGTCGCCTGGGCCATCCCCACCGATGCACCCGCCGCGGCTACCGATGACGCGCCAGACGGCCTCGTGATCACCAGCCCCCGCATCTGCGCCGCCCTGGCTGTGTACGAGCTGGCCGCCGGGGACGATTGGGCACTGCGTGCCACCGTCGCCAACACGACCCTCAACGCCTTCCGCGATGCAGACCGGGTGCCCGACTGTGCGGCAGGCGTCACTGCGGCGCTGACGCAAAACTTCGAGCCGGCGCGCTGGCAGCTTTCCCTCGACGCGGCCGATGCCGTCCTGAGCGGCTCCTATGAGATTTCCCCGGCGGCATGCGTCCGGGCCAATGCGGTTGTCCCCCTGTCGACCGCAGACGGCAAAGAGCCGAGCACGTCCCCCGTGCTGGCCCGGGCGCAGTGTGTGATGTACGACCTGGCTTTCATCGAGGTGGCGCCGTGATCGCCGGCCTGCGCACCGAGCCGCGCGCCGCTATGGTCGGCAGCCAGCGCCTGCCGCTCAGCCCCACCGAGTCGAAGGTGCTGCAGCTGATCATCAACGCAGGTGACACCCCGATCAGCCGCTTCCAGATCGAGCGGGAGATCTACGGCGCCTCCGGCCGCAAGTCGAACACCGTCGAGGTGACCATCTGCCGCCTGCGCCAGAAGCTGGCCCAGCACGGCTACCGCATCAATGCCACCCGCAGCTGTGGCTACACGATCAGCCAGGCCGGTGCAGCATGATCGCCGCCATCACCTACCCCCTCGCACAGCGCGCGGCCGTTGCCGCCAAGGCAGCCGCTACCGCCGCCACTGGTATGGGCTTCGCCCCGAATCAGGTCGCCGCAGCCGCTGACGTTGCCGCGCACGCAGTGCTCGAGCGCCGCTCCAGCGCCGGCCGAGCCATTGCCGACGTGCGCAAGAACCTTCGCCGCATGATGCGGGCACAAGGCGGTGCTGCATGAGGGCGCCTGCGATCAAGCTCCCAGCACCCGATCTGACGCCCGACCAGCGCGCGGCCTTGGAGCGCGCGAAGCGCCCCCGCCGCCATCCCTACCGTGTGTATTGCACGCACCAGGCGAGCGCGCAGCGTCAGCGCGAGGCGGAAGAGCAACGCCAGCGCGTCGCGCCGAACCTGCACAGGTTGGTGCGCAGATGGACGGCCTGCATCCGATCGGCGGCGGCTTGGACGCGGTGATCGTCAGCACGGCCGCACCGACGCCCGAAGAGAGGCTCCAGCGCTATGCGGCGGCCGTTGCTGCCCACCCGTGCCGCTGGTTCTCGCTCCGCGTGCAGTTCGGCCAGATCCTGCAGCGCTCGCTCAAGAACGGCACACGGGTGGGCTACGCAGCGTGGCAACGGCAGATGCCGGCTCTCTGGCCACGCACACAACTCCGCTGACGCTTCGCCGGCGGCATCCATGGACCTCCGCAACCAGCTCGACATCTTCGACCACGACCCAGCGCGCCTGGCCAAGGCCAACCGCGCCGCCGCCGAGCACGCCCTGACCGATCCGTTCTTCTCCCAGAAGGTCCGACAGGACCGTCACGACTACTACATCGCCGAAGCCGAACGCCTTGAGCGCTTGGCAGCCATGGCCGAGAAGCCGGCCACCACCGCAGCCTGAGATCTCCCGAATGAAACAGCCTCAGCCCAGCGACGCCAAACCTCCAACACCGATTCCCGATAGCGCGATTGAAGCGTGCTGCGCCTCCGATGACCCGCTAGGCTTTGGAAACCCTCTTGTAGTCGGAGGCAAGGTTAAGAAAGAGCTGTGTTGCCCTACGGGCATCCTTCGCCCACTCGTCACGAAGCGTAGCGTCACTGTGTGCGGCAGCATCGCCGTTGACCAGCCTTTTGGACTGACGAACAACGTACTCAGCGAGCGACGTGGCGTTGGCGAGCAGCAGCGCGTCATCATCTTCCAGCTGGTGCCCTGTTCCTTTGATGGCCTCCATGGCAGCCGTGACCCTTTGGATCTCGTACTCGATGTTCGGAAGGATGAGTTGAGTGTCGGGACGAATCACCGATCCGAGGGATGTGACCGCGGCTTGAGCTTCATGGACGTGGGGGTAAAGCGCGATCTTCGATCGCAATGCGTCGTGCTTGGCTTTGCGCCGGCGCGCTTGGGTCTCTTTGAGTGCAAGAGCAAGGGCAAGCCCAGTTGCTGCCGCGGTGGCGATGGCAGCCCAAGCATCCCAATCGATTACACAAGATCGGCTGAGCAACCAGCACTGGCTCACTCCATCAATGATGCTCATCCCGCACTCCATCGGTGGTGTGGCCGGCATTCTGCCACGGCTCGAATGCGCCTGGTGACTACCAATGGCTAGCCAGCCGCTCACCGCTGCACCGACGCGCGCCGTCTCCAGCGCGCGGTTCATCACTTCACGCGGCAACAGCATCCTAGCGGCTCGATTTCAGTGCCTGCTGGACTGCGGTCACATCGTCATCCGACCAGGTGAGCACGTCCGCGGCACGAGGTTCTCCCTGCGTGCCCCATTCACCGCCCCATGCAACCAATGCCCGAAGGAACCCATCCATGGCTGACGGCTCCCGTGCTTTCAACTTCCCCATGCCGCAGCGCTCCCGGCTGCGCCCCGGCGAGATCGTTGTGGATCTGTTCGCCGGCGGCGGGGGCGCCTCGGAAGGTCTCAAGCAGGCCCTGGGCATCGATCCCGCTCTGGCCTACAACCACGACGAGCTGGCCATCGGCATGCACGCCGCGAACCACCCGCTCACCCAGCACCACCGCGAGGATATCTGGCACGCAGACCCACGCGTGGACGTGGCCGGCCGGCCCATCGGCTGGTTCCATGCCTCACCGGACTGCACGCACTTCAGCCAGGCCAAGGGCGGCCAGCCGCGCAGCCGCAAGACCCGCGCATTGTCGTGGGTGGTGCTGAAGTGGGTTGGCCAGCTGCTGCGTGCTGATCGGCTGCACGGAACCAACACCGCGCCGCGCATCATCTCCATGGAGAACGTGTGGCAGATCCTGACCTGGGGTCCGCTGGTGGCAAAGCGCTGCTGCAAGACCGGCCGAGTGATCACCCTAGACTTGGTCCAGGCAGTGCACCCGGAGTCGGGAAAGCCGCTGTTCCGGCGTGGCAAGCCGGTCATGGTCAACCGAGTCGCCGACAAGGGCGAGCGGGTGCCCGTCGAGCGCCAGGCTCTTGTCCCCCACAAGCGTTACAGCGGTCGCACTTGGCGGCAGTTCGTCGCGGCACTGCGGGCGCTGGGCTACGCGGTGGAGTGGCGCAAGCTTGTGGCTAGCGATTACGGCGCCGGCACCAGCCGCGAACGCCTGTTCCTGCTCGGCCGCCGCGACGGCCAGGCCATCGTGTGGCCCGAGCCTACCCATGGCACAGCCCCGGGGCAGAAGCCGCGCGTGACTGCTGCTGACTGCCTGGACTTCTCGATTCCCTGCCCATCCATCTTTACTCGGGACCGACCGCTGGCCGACGCCACCATGCGCCGCATCGCCAAGGGCGTCATGCGGCACGTCATCAACTCGGCCGATCCCTTCATCGTCCCTGCAACACACCAGGGCGGCGATCGCGTGCACAGCGTGCGCGACCCCATGCGCACCATCACCGCCGCCAATCGCGGCGAGCTGATGCTGGCCGCGCCGGAGCTGGCGCCATTCCTCACCGAGCATGCGAACGCAAGCCGCCAGCGGACGATGCCGGCGGACGAGCCACTTCCTACTGTCTGCGCGGGGGTGAAGGGTGGGCACTTCTCGGTGGTATCCCCGACACTTGTCCAGACCGGCTATGGCGAGCGCGAAGGCCAGGCCCCGCGTGCACTCGACCTGCAGCAGCCGCTGGGCACGATTGTCGCGGGCGGTGTGAAGCACGCTGTGGCCGCGCCGCACCTGGTGAAGTTCCGTGGCGACAGCCTCGGCACGGCGGCCACCGAGCCCGTGCCGACGATCACTTCTGGTGCTGGTGCCGTGCGCCCTGCCGGCGCTGCGCACGCGCTTGGTGTGGCAACAGCCTTCCTCGAGCAGGCCAATGGCGGCTTCTACCAGGGCGCAGGCAACGATGCTCGCGACCCCATCAGCACCATCACTGCCAGCGGCAGCCAGCAGCGCCTGGTCGCTGCATACCTGACGGCGATGGCGCAGAACGTGGTGGGGAACGATCTGCGGGTGCCTCTTCCGACCGTGCTCGCCGGTGCAACGCGCTTCGCCGAAGTGGAATGCACCCTGAGCCCCGAACAGGAAGCGGGCGCCCTGCGCGTCGCCGCCTTCTTGGTGAAGTACTACGGCAGCGGCATCGCCGTGGGGCTGCATGACCCCGTGGACACGGTCACCACCAAGGACCGCTTGGCGCTGGTCACCGTGGTCATCAAGGGTACGCCCTACGTGATCGTGGATATCGGCCTGCGCATGCTCAAGCCGCATGAGCTTTTCCGTGCGCAGGGCTTCCCACGGACCTACATCATCGACCGCACCGCCGACGGCACCGAACTGAAGACCACGGCGCAGGTCCGCATGTGCGGCAACAGCGTCAGCCCGCCACCGATGTTCGCGATCGCAGAGGCCAACCTTGACCCGGTGCCGGCCGACATGGCGGTGGCGGCATGACCGGCGCTGCCCTGGCCAAGCACGTTGCCCGCGTGCTGCTGACCGAATGCCGGGCGCGCCGCCACGGCCTCGGCTTCTGGTTCGCCTTCAACGCTGCACAGCGCGCGCGCATGCGCGCGACCGCTCCCGCACCACTGCCGGCATCGCCACGCGCACCGGCACTGCCGGCCCAACTGGACCTGTTCGCATGATCCACATCGGAGACTGCCTGGAAGTGATGCGCGGAATGGCCGCCGGCTCGGTCGACGCCATCGTGACCGATCCGCCCTACGGCCTGTCGTTCATGGGCAAGCGCTGGGATTACGACGTACCCAGCACCGAGATTTGGGCCGAGTGCCTGCGCGTGTTGAAGCCTGGCGGCCACCTGCTGGCTTTCGCCGGAACCCGCACGCAACACCGCATGGCAGTGCGAATCGAGGATGCTGGCTTCGAGATCCGCGACATGATCGCGTGGGTCTACGGCAGCGGTTTCCCGAAGTCGCACAATGGTGCTTGGGGCGGTACCGCTCTGAAGCCAGCGCTCGAACCGATCACGGTCGCCCGCAAGCCTCTTACAGGTACGGTGGCAGCCAACTGGCATCAGCATGGCACCGGTGGGCTCAACATCGACTCTTGCCGGATCGAGACGATGGACAAGCTCGGCGGCGGCGACCAATCGGCCGCGCCGAAGATTGCTTCCGATGGTTGGCACCGGCCATGGATGGAGGACGAGCAGGCAAAAGCCGCACATGCTGACCGTTGCAACACCAACGTAGCGAAGGCGGAAGCGCTGGGTCGCTGGCCTGCCAACCTGATCCACGATGGCAGCGAGGAAGTACTCGCGGCATTCCCTGCAGCGCCTGGACAGAAAGCGAACCTGAGCGATGATGGGGAAAGCGCCCGATTCTCGGTCGTGTACGACGGCGGGCCACTCCCGCGAGGCGGCGAAGCGAGTTCGAACAGCGTCAACGATGGAGCGGTGGGCTTCAAGATGCGTCCTGGTGCACGCCGTTTGGATAGCGGCAGCGCTGCCCGGTTCTTCTACTGCGCCAAGGCAACGCGTGAAGACCGCAACGACGGCCTCGATTCTGGCCCGGTGCCAGCAGTATCGGCTGGCGCAACGATGCGCGACCGCGAGACTGCCAACTGGCCGGCGCGGAACGGCAACCACCACCCCACCGTGAAGCCGACTGACCTCATGCGCTACCTGTGCCGGCTTGTCACTCCTGCCGGCGGCACGGTGCTGGACCCGTTCATGGGTAGCGGCAGCACCGGCAAAGCTGCCGTTCTCGAGGGCTTCCAGTTCATCGGCATCGAGCTGGACCCCGCCTATGCCGCAATCGCCGAGGCGCGCATCCGGGTCGCACAGCCTGGGCTTTCATTTGGAGACGTCGCATGAGCCCAGGACGCAACGCCGCATCTATCCGCGCTGCTCTTCGCGGCCCAGCGCCCGCACACGTGACGGCGCGCGACATGATCCGCCGCCACTGCCGGGAGCACGGCAAGCAGCTTGCCTGCCTTGCGCCCGCCTGGGGCTGCCAGGTGTTCAGCGTTTGGCGCGCATTCGGCCGGACGTCCCGCCCCCTGCAGCCGCATCAGGTTGAGGGCGCGATCACAACGCTGCAGCTGGACGAGTTCGATGCGAACGAGCTACGGCTGCGTGCTGCTCGCGAAGCAGGGTGGCACATCGATCCCAAGATGCTGCTCGAGGGCGGAGCATGAGCGGCGATGCCTCGACCATCAGCACAGCACCGCCGCAGACTGCGAGTGACGCCGTGCGCGAGATGCGAGCAGCAGGCCGCGCCGGTCATGCGGTGCCGGCCGATCAGGTGAATCGATGGGCCACCACGCTGATGCGTCTGTTCGGTCAGCAGCGAGCCGTCAGGCTCGAGCAATGGGGCGGATCGTTCTGGTATCAGATCGATGAAAGGCAGTGGTACCGAGCCCTTGCAGCTGGCGAACAGGTCCGGGCTCTTTACACCCAGCCGCTTCTCCACGAGGTTCGCAGGGCCGGCAAAGATCGGGATCACATCTGGTCGGCGGATCGAACGCACTGCACCGTCTGTAACGACCCCTTCGATTGGGCCGATCCGTACTGCAACCCACCCAAGCCACCGGCGCCGATCGCGCTGAAACCCCAGCCGTTCAATCCGTCCTGGGTTCTCCCGCTGCTCGACCGACTGGAGCGAGCGTTGAAGCGTGAAGGCAAGCGGGAAAGGGACGAGTGGGGTTTCCGAATTGCGCAGATGCGTAAGTCAATCGAAGAGCATACGAAGGAGAAATCACATTGACCGTTGAGCACATCAAGGCCGCCGCGGGCGAGCGGTCACCACTGATCCACCAGCAGCGCACGGCCATAGCGGTTGCAGCAGCGCTCGAAACCGCCCTGACCAGTACGCGCCCCGCCAGCGGCGGCGGCCGCGCATTGACCTTCACATTTGCCGGTGAGCCGCAGCTGCAGGCCGCGTGCGACGCCTGGCGCGCATACGCCCTCGCCACCATCGACACGCAGGCGCCGCTGGCGGAGACGGCGACCCAGCGGCTGACGGCCCAGATCGGCCTCGCCCTTTTCGATGATCCCACCATGGACCTGACACAGATCGCAAACCTTGTGTCCACGGCGCGGTCGGACTCGCACACTGCGCTGCTGTTGGCGCCCACCACTGAAGTAACGGAGGCCCGAGATGGGCGCAGCTGAGAACATCCCCGAAGTCCTGCTGAAGCTCGAGCAGGTCGAAGCCCAGACCGGGATGAAGAAGAGCTACATCTACCGCGAGATGGAGAAGGGCACTTTCCCGCCCAGGCACAAGGTCGGCGGCGGCACTCGCTGGTACCAGAGCGACATTCAGCGTTGGATCCGCGCCCGCAGGAGCGCTCCCCAGTGGACCCCCGAGAACGCGGGGCAGCCCGCGGCCAACTGCGATGGGAGCGGAGCGTAAACGGTCACCGAGCGGTCACCGAGCCGCGCTGGCTTGACGAAGAAGGCACTGCGGATGATCCTAAGTGCCTGATTCGATGGTGGGCCCATCAGGATTCGAACCTGAAACCAAGGGATTATGAGTCCCCTGCTCTAACCGTTGAGCTATAGGCCCGGCGCAGCGTCACAGTGTAGTAGAGCCTGTGCTTGATCGGCTACCCGGTAATCGCAAACGGCAGCCGAGCATGGCTCGGCTCTACAGAAAGCACACACACCCCAAAAAGAAAAACCCCGCCGAAGCGGGGTTTCTCTCAACGCTTCAACAGCCGCTGGAAATCAATCGATATCCAGGAAGCTGCGCAGCTGCTCCGAGCGGCTCGGGTGACGCAGCTTGCGCAGGGCCTTCGCTTCGATCTGGCGGATGCGCTCGCGGGTCACGTCGAACTGCTTGCCGACTTCCTCAAGGGTGTGGTCGGTGTTCATGTCGATGCCGAAGCGCATGCGCAGCACCTTGGCTTCCCTCGGGGTGAGGCCGGCCAGCACGTCGCGCACGGTTTCAGACAAGTTGATGTTGGTGGTGTTCTCGATCGGGGACTCCACGTTGGTGTCCTCGATGAAGTCGCCCAGATGGGAATCCTCGTCGTCGCCGATCGGGGTTTCCATCGAGATCGGCTCCTTGGCGATCTTCATCACCTTGCGGATCTTGTCTTCCGGCATGTCCATTTCCTTGGCCAGCTCCTCCGGCGTAGCCTCGCGGCCGTACTGCTGGAGCATCTGGCGGGAAATGCGGTTCAACTTGTTGATCGTCTCGATCATGTGCACCGGAATACGGATGGTGCGCGCCTGGTCGGCAATCGAGCGGGTGATCGCCTGGCGGATCCACCAGGTGGCGTAGGTCGAGAACTTGTAACCGCGGCGGTACTCGAACTTGTCCACGGCCTTCATCAGGCCGATGTTGCCTTCCTGGATCAGGTCCAGGAACTGCAGGCCGCGGTTGGTGTACTTCTTGGCGATCGAGATCACCAGGCGCAGGTTGGCCTCGACCATTTCCTTCTTGGCCTTGCGCGCCTTGGCTTCACCGTAGGCCATGGCACGGCTGATTTCCTTCAGCTCTTCCAGGTCCAGCTGGGTCAGCTTCTCGATGTCGATCGTCGCCTGCTGTTCGGCGATGATCTGGTCCTTCACTTCGCGCAGGGCCGACGACCACTTCTGCTTGCGCTTCAGTGCGTCTTCCACCCACTCCAGGTTGGTCTGGTTGCCTTCCCAGGAACGGATGAAGTCCTTGCGCGGCATGCGTGCAGTGACGGTGGCCAGGTTCAGCACGCGGCGCTCATGGGCCTTGATCGACGCCATGGTGTCGCGCAGCTGCTTGGTCAGCACATCGGTCAGCGGCAGCGGCAGCTTCAGGGTGACGAACACCGCCGACATTTCTTCGCGCAGGCGCGGCAGGTTCTTCTTGTCGCCCTTGGTCGCGGCCTTCTTGAAAGCGTTGAAGGCATCGCTCAGCGCCTGCATGCGCGCGGCGACTTCCTCCGGATCCGGACCGGTCGGTGCGGCTTCTTCATCGCCACCGTCGACATCGTCGTCCTCGTCCTCGTCGCCTTCGGCGTCGGCATCGCTGCTGTCATCGGCGGCGGCCGCCGGCGGTGCCGGCTCTTCATCGGTCAGATCGTTGAAGCCGACGATCACTTCGGCCAGGCGCTTCTTGCCTTCCTTGTGGGCTTCGTAGTCGGTCAGCAGCGACTCGACCGAGACCGGGAACTGGCCCAGGGCCGCCTGGACCTGCGAAAGGCCTTCCTCGATGCGCTTGGCGATGGCGATTTCGCCTTCGCGGGTCAGCAGCTCGACGGTGCCCATTTCGCGCATGTACATGCGCACCGGGTCGGTGGTACGGCCACCTTCGGTATCGAGCGCGCTCAGTGCGGCGGCGGCTTCTTCGGCCGCGGTGTCATCGACTTCGCGGTTACCGGTGTTGCCGTCGTTGAGAAGCAGGGTTTCCACATCCGGCGCAACTTCATGGACATCGATGCCCATGCCGTTGATCATGCCGATGATGTCTTCGATCTGTTCCGGGTCGACCATGTCGTCCGGCAGATGGTCATTGACTTCGGCGTAGGTCAGGTAGCCCTGTTCCAGGCCCTTGCTGATCAGTTGCTTGATTTCGGATTGGGCAGGACGTTCGTTGGCCATGTAGTGCTCGCGCCACCGGCTAGGGAGAAATAGGGAACGTAGCATTATACCAGCCCGGGGCCCGGCCTGCCGGGCGGTGGTCCCGGCGGCCTAGGGCCTGAGAAGGAAGGTCACGGGACCGTCATTGACCAGGCTGACGACCATATGGGCACCAAATTGGCCCGTTTCCACCCCTGGCGCGTGATTTTCACGACAGATCTCGACAAATCGATTGAACCCGCGTTCAGCCTCGTCCGGCGGCGCGGCGCTGGTGAAGCTGGGCCGCATGCCCGACCGGGTGTCGGCGGCCAAGGTGAACTGGCTGACCAGCAGCAGGCCGCCGGCGGTATCGCGCAGCGAACGGTTCATCTTCCCGGCCTCGTCGGCGAACACCCGGTAGCCCAGCAGGCGCTCGGCCATTCGCTGCAGCTGGGCCTCGCTGTCGCCCGGCTCCATGCCGACCAGCGCCAGCAGGCCGGGGCCGATCTGCCCCACCGCTTCGCCCTCGACGTGGACGGCGGCCTGGCTGACGCGCTGGATCAGGACGAGCATGCGGGGGCTTCCAATGAACACGGCCGGCCACGATAGCAGCGCCCTTGGCTAAACTGGCGCCGATGAATCCGCAACGCAAAGCCCGGCTGGTCTACCGCGCCACCACCCTGTTCGCCCGCCTGCCCTGGCCGCTGCTGCGGGGAGTCGCCCGTGCCCTGTCCTGGACCTGGATCAGTCTCAACGCCCGTGAGAGCCGCGTCACCCGGCGCAACCTGGAGCTGGCCTACCCGGACCTGGAGGGCGCCGCGCGCGACCGCCTGCACCGGGAGCTGCTGCGCTCCACCGCCCTGCAGGCCATCGAAACCCTGCGACTGTGGAGCCAGGCGCCGGCCGACAACCTGCGCCTGCACCTGAAGCAGCGCCACGGCGAGGCCCTGTACGACGCGGCGCTGGCCAGCGGCAAGGGCGTGATCGTGGCGGCGCCGCACTTCGGCAACTGGGAGCTGCTGAACCAGTGGCTGGCCTCGCGCGGGCAGATCGCCATCGTCTACAAGCCACCGGAGGACGAGGCCAGCGATGCCTTCCTGCAGCTGGTGCGGGGCGGCCAGAACGTACAGCAGGTGCGTGCCGAAGGCCCGGCCGTGCGCCAGCTGTTCAAGGTGCTCAAGGACGGCGGTGCCACCGGCATCCTGCCCGACCAGCAGCCCAAGGCCGGCGATGGGGTGTTCGTGCCGTTCTTCGGCGTGCAGGCGCTGACCATGACCCTGGTCAACCGGCTGGCCGAGCGTACCGGCGCCACCGTGCTGTATGGCTGGTGCGAGCGCATCGGGCCGGACATGGAGTTCGCCCTGCACATCGAACCGACCGACCCCGCCGTGGCCGACCCGGACCCGCAGGTGGCCGCTACCGCGCTCAATGCAGGCATCGAGCGCATCGCCCGCCGCGACCCTGCGCAGTACCAGTGGACCTACAAGCGCTATACGCTGCGACCATCGGGCAGTGGCGAGGAAGACCCCTACGCGACCGAGGAACACCCGCACTGACGGCCGCTCCACTCAGGCCACCGGCCCCTGCGACCGGCGGCCGCACCACGTTGAATACGACGCCGGCGCCCCCATAGAGACTGCGATGTCCGCCTCCCCCGGTCCTGCCATGCCTGCTGCTTCTTCCCTGTTCGGCGATCCGGCCGCGATCCGCTGCGAGCGCGCGGTTTCCGAACTGCGTGCCGGTCGCCCGGTGCTGCTCCACGATGGCCAGGGCCAGCGCCTGGCGGTGATCGCGCTGGACAGCGCCACAGCCAGCAGCTTCGCTGCCTTCGCCAATGCCGCCCACGAGCGGCATTACCTGTTCCTGACCGCCACCCGCGCCCGCGTGCTTGGCGTGGAGGCCCCGCAAGGTGCGCGCCTGCCGCTGGCCGGTGTTGCCTTCGACGCCCTGCCCTCGCTGGGCTATCTGCGCGAACCGGGCCCGATGCCGGACGGCTGGAGTGCCGGTGACGCCTTCGATGCAGGCGCCGTGGAACTGGCCCGCCTTGGCCTGTTGCTGCCGGCCATGGTGGCGGTGCGCTTGGACGCCGAAGACCGCACCTTCGATGGCGCTTCCGAGGTGGCGCTGTGCGACCTCGCCGAAGGCGCAGCACATGCGGCCCACGACTACGAACTGGTGGCGCGTTCACCGGTGCCGTTGCGCGACGTCGGCATGACCACGTTCGCGGTGTTCCGCGGCGGCGTCGCCCAGCGTGACCAGGTCGCGATCGTCGTCGGCGAACCCGACCTGTCGGCGGTGGTGCCGGTGCGCGTGCACTCCTCGTGCCTGACCGGTGACCTGTTCGGCTCGCTCAAGTGCGACTGCGGCGACCAGCTGCGGCGCGGCCTGCGCAAGCTGAAGGAACTGGGGGGCGGCGTGCTGCTGTACCTGGACCAGGAAGGCCGTGGCACCGGCATCGCGGCCAAGATGCGCGCCTACGGCTACCAGCACGACGGCCTGGACACCATCGACGCCGACGCACAGCTGGGCTTCGGTGCCGACGAGCGCCGCTACGGCAGCGCGGTGGCCATGCTGCGTGGCCTGGGCATTTCGCGCGTGGCCCTGCTCAGCAACAACCCGACCAAGGCGCAGCGCCTGCGCAATGCCGGCATCGAAGTGCTGGACTGCATTCCGGTCACCGGCGAAATCACCGCCGAGAACGAACACTACCTGCGCACCAAGGCCGATCGTGCCGGCCACCTGCTGGATGTGGACGCGCTGATCCAGGCTGCCCAGTAACGCAGCCGACCTGCTACCGTCTGCGCGGTGCGGCCACGGCCGCCACCGCCCGCCCTGCCACCTGACGGAGCCCGCGTGACCGACGTTCCCCTTACTGCTCCGCCCACCGATGCCTGGCAGTCGCTGCCGCGCCGCGCCTCGCGGCTGGCCGCACTGGAAGGTGCCTTCGGTGGCCTGTTTGTGCCAGGCCTGCCGCTGGCCGCTGCATGGTGGTTCTTCGATCTGCCCGGTGGCGTATGGGTCGCAGCCCTCGGGCTGCTGGTGGGGGCTGCATGTGGTGCGTGGCTCGGCCACCGCCGCCTGGTCCGCACCCGTTGGCGGCTGGACGCACAGGGCCTGGGCCTGCGACGAGACCTGATGTGGCAGCTGGAAACGCGCATTCCCCTGTCGCGCGTGCAGCACCTGGACCTGCGCCGCGGGCCACTGGAACGCCGCGCCGGTCTGGCCACGCTGATCGTGCACACCGCCGGCACCCGCATGAGCGCGGTGACCGTGAGCGGCCTGGACGAGGCGGATGCCGAGCGCCTGCGCGACACCCTGTCCCATCAGCTCGACCAGGACGCCGACGCCCTGTGAGCCTGCCACCGCCTCTGCCTGCAGCACTGCCCGCCGGTGGCGAGGACCACCGCCTGCATCCGTGGTCATGGTTGTTCGTACTGTTGATGCAGCTGCGCCATTACTTCCTGCCGCTGGTCGCGCTGCTGGTGTTCGGCCAGCGGGGTGACCGCGACCCGATGTGGGCGCAGCTGATTCCGCTGACGGCAATTGCCGCACTGGTACTGGTGTCGGTGCTGCAGTACCTCAGCTACCGCTACCGCATCGGCAGTGATGCGATTACCGTGCGCAGCGGTCTGCTGGCGCGCAACCGGCGCGAGATTCCGTTTGCGCGCATCCACAACGTGGAGGTCCGGCAGAACCCGCTGCACCGCCTGTTCGGTGTGGCCGAGCTGCGCCTGGAATCGGCCGGCGGCGTGCGTCCAGAAGCCGAAATGCGGGTGCTGAAGCTGGACCAGGCGCTGGCGCTGGAACGACTGGTGCGCCAGCGCGGGCAGGCGCCGCAGGCCGCCGACGTTGTCGCCGCCGCCTCGATCACCGAGGCCGACACCGAACAGGTACTGCTGCGCCTGTCGAGCTGGGACGTGGTGCGCATGGGGCTGCTCTCCAACCGTGGCTGGGCGCTGGCGATCGCCGCGTTCGGTGTCCTGTTCCAGACCGTGCCGCGACCGGTGATGGACGATGCCCTCCAGCGCGGTGGCCGCGAGGCCTTCGGCTACGCCAGCCACCTGCACCCCGGCGTGGCCGGCGCGTTCCTGCTGCTGGCTGCGGCTCTGTTGCTGGGCTGGCTGGCGCTGCGCGTGTTGTCGGTGGTGCTGACCCTGCTGCGCTACCACGGCTTCACCCTCAGCGAGCAGGATCGCCGCCTGACCGTTTCGGCTGGCCTGCTCAGCCGCACCCGCAGCAGCGTGGCGCGCCGGCGCATCCAGGCCTGGACGCTGCGCGAAGGTACGTTGCAGCGCTGGTTCGGGCTGCGCCAGCTGCGCATCGACAGCGCCGCCGGTGGCCCTGCGCGCGATGAGGATCGCGCCCTGCGCGAACTGGCACCGCTGGCGTCAAGTACGCGTTGCGAGCAGCTGGTGCAGCACCTGCTGCCACAGTTGCAGTGGCCACCCGCGCAGTGGCAGTCCATTCCGCAGCGCGGCTGGTGGCGGCTGTGCCTGGGCGCGCTGCTGCTGGTGCCGCTGCTGGCTGTGGCCGCGTACTGGCGCTGGGGCCCATGGGGCCTGCTGGTGCTTGCGTGGCTGCCGGTGGCGCTGCTGGTCGCGCACCGGCAGATGGCGCGCATGGGCTGGTCCCTGGACGAGCACTATGTGGCGGTGCGCGGCGGCTGGTGGAAGCGCTGGTGGCGCTGGGCCGAGCTGGACAAGGTGCAGGGCCTGCGCCTGCAGCGCTCGCCGCTGGACAGGCTGCTGGGCACCAGCAGCCTGCAGCTGGATACCGCCGGCGCGCATGGCGATGTGGCGCTGACCCTGCACCATCTGCCGCAGGCACAGGCGCAACAGGTGATGGAGCAGCTGGCCGCAGCACTCGCGCGGCGCAAGCTGCGCTGGTGACGGCGGGGCCGGATCCCGGCCGCGCATCCACGCATGGCGTGGATCTACTGTAGAGCCGAGCCCATGCTCGGCTTGACGCAGCCGAGCATGGGCTCGGCGCTACATCACCCCCGTTACCGCTGCGAGGGGCCCCAATAGCCCAGGTCCTTGCGGATCTGCAGATCGCGCACCCAGCTGCCGAACGGCTTGCGCCGCAGCGCGCCCATTTCACCCGACAGGAAATCCTCGGTGGCCGCGATCACGCGCTCGCTGGACAGGCCATCGCGGTACGGGTGGATGGCATCGGCGTAGCGCACGATTTCCGCCTGCAGCGCCGCGTCCGGGTGCAGCGCGCGCTGCAGCATCGCCTGCAGCTGCGCAGGATCATCGAAGTCGATCATGTGCGGCTTGGGCACGCGGTTGCGGAAAGTCACCACTGGCTTGTGCTGGACAATGAACTCCGAAACGATCGACGAGGTATCCGATACCAGCACATCGGCGGCGCGCTGCGCGGCCATCACCTGCTCGGGCTCGATGAAGCGGGCATTGGCACCGGCCAGCGCGCGGTAGCGTTCGAACAGTTCCGGCGGGCACTTCGGGTGCAGGGTCAGCAGCCAGTAGTGATCACCAGCAGCGATATCGGCGGCGATCTGCGCGTGCAGGTGCGGGGCCGCGCTCAACCGTTCAGTGAAGGTCGAGCCGAACAGGATCACCGGGCGCTCGCCGGCCGGAGCACGCAACGCGGCGCTCTCGCCACCGTCATCGCGGAACAGCGGGTCCAGCTTCGGCCAGCCGGTCTCTGCCACCGCGAAATGGCCCTGCAGGGCAGCGATCTCGCGGAACGGCGCAGTGGTGGCCGGCCCCTGCGTGCAGTACAGGTCGAACATGCCGCGCACCCGGAAGTGGCCGCGCGCACTGTCGCGCTTTTCCACGTTGAAGCCATGGAACAGCTGCACCTTGGCCCCCGAAAGGAACGTCGGCACCCAGTTGGCCGCGCTGAATACCGCCCGCGGACGCATTGCCAGGGCCTGCTTCAGGCCCAGGTTGGGCACCCCCGGCAGGCTGCTGCCGGCCGCGCCATCCTCGAACCAGGCTGCTACCTCCTGCCCGGACGCGTGCAAGGCCTGCGCCAACGGGGCGAGAATAGGCAGCGCATAGCGCTCCGTCGCAAACAACAGGTACCCGGCCATCATGTCCTCCACGACCGCTCCCATCGAACGGCCTCGCATCTCGGCGTGCATTATCGCGTTCAACGAGGCCGGGCGCATCGGCGACTGCCTGGCCTCGCTGGCCTTCTGCGATGAGATTGTGGTGGTGGACTCGCAGTCCACTGACGCCACCGTAGCCATCGCCGAGGCCGCCGGTGCCCGCGTGCTGCAGCGCCGGTTCGAGGGTTTCCGCAGCCAGAAGGCGTTCTGCGTCGAGCAGGCCAGCCATGACTGGGTGCTGTGCCTGGATGCCGATGAACGGATCAGCCCGGAACTGCGCGCGGCCATCGAACAGGCCCGCGACGGCGGCTTCAGCGGCCACGCCGGCTACCGTTTCGCCCGCCTCTCGGAGTATTTCGGCAGGTTCCTGCGCCACGGCAACGCCTATCCGGACCGGGTGATGCGGCTGTTCGACCGCCGCCAGGGCGGCTGGCGCGGCAAGCGCGAGATCCACGAGGCGGCCAGCGTCGACGGCAGCGTCGGTACGCTGCGCGGCGACCTGATCCACTACCCGTACCGGTCATTGCAGCAGCAGCTGGCCAAGACCGAGAAGTATGCGCGGATGATGGCCGAGCACGAGTTCGCACGGGGCAAGCGGGCCACCCTGGGCAAGCTGGTACTGGCGCCGGCCTGGCGGTTCTGGCGCGGCTTCCTGTTCCGTGGCGGCTTCCGCGATGGCTGGCATGGCCTGGTCTACGCCTACGTACGCGCCAACTACGTGCGGCAGAAGACCATCATGCTGTGGATGCTGGGCAATGGACAGGCGGTGGCCGACCCGGCGCCTTCCGCGGACCGGCCGTGACCACGCTGTGTCACACTTCGCGGGCGTTGCCTGAAGATCCCCCATGAAAATCCTGTACACCAACTTCCACTACGGCGACGGTGGCGGCCACACCACGTACATCGTCTCGTTGGCGCGTGCGTTGCACGGCCAGCACACGCTCCATGTCGCCGCGCCGGCCGACAGCCGGCTGCTGCGGACCATGGCCGATGAAGGCCTTGCCCGCACACTGCCGATTGCGTTCGGCAGCGGCCTGCCAACGCTGCCCCGGCAGCTGGCCGAACAGCGTGCGCTGCGCAGGCTGGTGCGCGATGAAGGCATCGACCTGATCCACGTCAACGGTGCGCGCGACCACCGCTTCGTGATGCAGGGGCTGCTTGGCATGCGCCGCCCGCCGATCGTGCTGACCAAGCACAACAGCAAACCCACCGATACCTTCGGCAATGTGCTGCGCGCGCGCTGGGCCACCGATCGGCTGATCGCAGTCTCGGCCGACACCAAGCGCCTGCTGGAACAGGGCCCATACCGTCGCTGCCCGATCGACGTGGTCCGCAACGGCGTGGACCTGGAGCGCTACTCGCCACAGCCGGCCGGCACCGGCAGCGCGCTGCGCCAGCAATGGACGCAGGATCCACAGGCGCTGGTGCTGGTCAGCAATGCCGGCACCGACGATTACAAGGGCTGGATCGACCTGGCCCAGGCCATCGCGCGACTGCCCGATGCGGTACGCCCGCACGTGCACATGGCCGTGGCCGGCCACCTGCCCACCGCGCAGCAGCGCGAACAGGTGCAGGCGCTGGGCGAGGTGGCCGCGCAGGTGCACTTCACCGGCCTGCTGGCCGATACCCGCGTACTGATCGCGGCCGGCGATGCTGGCTTCGTGCTGTCCCATGACGTCGAGACGATCTCCTTCGCCTGCCGCGAGATGATGGCCAGCGCCAAGCCGATGCTGGTCAGCGATTACGCGGGCCTGCCGGAAAACATCGAACAAGGCGTCGATGGCTGGGTCGTTGCCACCCGCGACATCGACGCCATCGCCGCACAGGTGCAGGCGCTGTACGCACAGCGCGATGCGCTGCCGGAACATGGCCGGGCAGCACGCCGCCATGCACAGCGGGAGTTCGGCCTGCAGACATTCGCCGACGCCACGCTGGCCAGCTACCACGCCGCCCTGGCCAGCCCCTGAGCCAGGTTGCCCGAACGCTCAATCGGTGATGCTGGGCCCCTGCAGGCGGCGCTCGTGCTCGAGTTCCGCCGCCGACGGCCGGCAGGTGCCGGCGACCGCGTCGGCAGGCACCAGCCACCAGCGGCGACGATTGGAAATGCCCGCCATTTCGGCCTGCGCACGATCAATGCAGGCCTGCATCGCATCTTCGTTCACCAGCAGCCAGCGGTGCTGCGGAACCAGCCGCTGCCAGCGCACGGCTGCCTGCAGCTGTTGATGCCAACGCGCTTCGAACCCAAAGGTGGCCGCAGGACGATCGGCCATCAGCAGGTTCTGCTCTTTCCATGCCACCAGTCCCAGCTCGGCCTGCGGGCCGATGCGTGCGCTGACCTCGCGCATCAGGCCACGGGCCGAGCTGGAATCGTTCAACACCGGATAACCGACCAGGCTGTACAGCACCCAGACCCCGGCCAGAGTAGCGACCAGGGCAACGTGCCTGCGCCGGCGCCCGCACACCCACAGGCTCAAGGCCGACCAGACCGCCATCGCCAGCGCCGCCCAGGCCAACGCATCGGTGGCACCGGGAAGCAACCCGCGGCCATGGGTAAGGCGCACTTCGAAATCCGGATCACCCAGCAGCGCCAGCGCACCGACCAGGCCCAGCGCCAGTGCCAGCAACGCGGTGAATGCGCCCAGCACACGCTGCACATCGCGCCGCCTCAGCAGCCCCGGCAGCAACGGCGCCAATGCCAGGCAGAACATCGGCAATGCCGGCAGGATGTAGACGTCGCGCTTGCCGTGCGGAATGGAGAAGAACAGCACGACCAGCAGCCACCAGGCCAACGGCAGCAGGTAGCGCGCATCGCGCCGGCGCAGCCGCCGGAACCAGGCCGGAAGCGCCCACGGCAGCAGCAGGAACGCGGGGATCCACATCGACGGCATGATCGCCAGGAAGTACCACCACGGCTGGTGATGGTCCCAGGACTGCGTATAGCGCCGTGCGGTCTGCCGGAACAGGATGTCGTCCATGTAGGCGCGATACGGCTCCGAGCCGGTGGCCAGGCCGGCCAGCAGCATCGGCACCAGCCACAACGACACCGCCAGCAGGAAGGCCAGCGGTGCCAGCCAGAAGCGCAGGTCACGCACGTGCAGGCTCACCCGCGGCCAATGCAGCATGGATGCGACTGCGGCCGGCACGATCATCATCAGCGCCAGCACGCCTACGCCCTTGGTGATCACCCCGATGCCGGCGAAGAACCAGCCCATCCACCACCAGCGCCAGGCCGGGCCCAGCAGCAGATGGCGCAGCAGGCCGTAGTTGGCCAGGGTGATGAACAGCACCACCAGCGGATCGATCTGCGCCTTCTTCGCCTGGAAGGTGAAGTGCAGCGCGAACAGCAGTGCCCAACCCGCGTACAGCCCCACCTGCCGCGTCCACAGGCGGCGGCCGAGATCGACCACGCACCACAGCGTGCCCAGCGCGGCCAGCAGCGAGGGCAGCAGGAACGCCACCCGCCAGTGGCCGACCAGGCTGTACAGCGCGGCCTGCCACCACATCAGCATCGGCGGCTTGTCCGAATACAGTTCGGGGCCGCGATGCGGGAACAACCAGTAACCGCTGTCGACCATCTGCTTGGCCACCAGCGCGAAACGTGGCTCATCCGATGGCCACGGATCACGGAGGCCCAGGCCGGCCCCCAGCACCAGCAGGGCC
The DNA here is from genome assembly GCF_029841665.1 of Stenotrophomonas sp. GD03819. Lineage (NCBI taxonomy): Bacteria > Pseudomonadati > Pseudomonadota > Gammaproteobacteria > Lysobacterales > Lysobacteraceae > Stenotrophomonas > Stenotrophomonas sp. GD03819. The sequence continues at coordinate 104,648 of NZ_JAOCEW010000006.1, read as the reverse complement.
ATCACCACCAACAACCACGTCTGGCGCGACGCGTGGGTTTTCAGCATGGGACTCGAAACGGCAGCGGGGGTCAGGCTGCTTTTAACAGACGCGCGTAGAAGAAACCGTCAGCATCGTTTTGACCCGGCAGCCGCTGGCGTGCCACCCCTTCGCAATCCACGCCGAACGCGTCGCCCAGTGGCTGCGCCACGGCATCCGGATGCCACTTCAGGAACGCGCGCACCTGATCGATGTTCTCGGCGCGCAGGATCGAACAGGTGGCATACAGCAGCACGCCACCCGGGCGCAGCATCGACCAGCAGGCTTCCAGCAGGCGCGCCTGCACGCCAACCAGTGCATCGATATCTTCAGCGCGACGGTGGAACATCACATCCGGCTGGCGGCGGATCACGCCAGTCGCCGAGCACGGCGCATCCAGCAGGATCGCGTCGAACGGCACGCCATCCCACCAGGCACCGGGATCACTGGCATCGGCAGCCAGGGTCTGCGCATGTTCGCCCACGCCGGTGCGGGTGTAGGTATCGCGTGCGCGGGCCAGACGGCGCGCGTCGATATCCAGCGCCAGCAGGCGCAGGCTGGGGTCGCGCTCCAGCAGGTGCGCCGACTTGCCGCCGGGTGCCGCGCAGGCGTCCAGCACGCGGGCACCGGCCACCGGGGCCAGCGCATCGGCCGCACACTGCGCCGACAGGTCCTGCACCGAGATCGCGCCCTCGGCGAAGCCGGGCAGCTGATTCACGGCAACCGGAGAGGCCAGGCGCAACGCGTCGGCGCTGAGCAGACTGGCTTCCGCGGCGATGCCGGCTTCGGCCAGCGCTGCCAGTGCCTTGTCACGGCCGCCCTGCTGGCGGTTGGCGCGCAACCACAGTGGCGCCGGTTGCAGGCTGGCGCTGAAGATCGCGTCGGCCTGCGCCGGCCAATCGCGTTCCACCGCATCGGCCAGCCATTCCGGGAAGGCATCGCGCGCGGGCTGTTCCGGGAAACCTTCGCGCTGCGCGCGGCGCAGGATCGCATTGACCAGGCCTGCCTGGCGCTCACGGCCCAGTGCACGCGCGGCATCGACCGTGGCCGACAGCGCCGCGTGCGCCGGCAGCTCGAGCACGTCCAGCTGGGCGAACCCGACCATCAGCAGCGTGCGCAGGTCGGCATCACGCGCCGACAGCGGCTTCTGCATCCACGACTGCAGCGCCGCGTCATAGGTGCTGCGACGACGCAGGACGGCAAAACACAGGGCCTCCAGCAGCGCGCGGTCGCGGCTGTCGGCCAGCTTCGGCAGCGCCCAGGCCAGCTCGGCCTTCAGCGAACGGCCACGGGTGAACACCTGTGCCAGCACACGTGCGGCCAGCATGCGCGTGGCCGCGCCCGGCGCCGCCTTGGCGACGGAGAAATCGCTCTGCTTCGACACCGCTTATGCCCCCACGCGCAGATCGCGGCGGGCGTTGAGGTAGTCGGCCGCAGTAATCGCCTTGCCACCTTCCCGCTGCAGCACTCGCAGGCGCAGCGCGCCCTGGCCACAGGCGATGTCGATGCCATCGCGGCTGGCGGCCAGTACGGTGCCCGGTGCCTGGCCGTGGTCCGCCTCCAGCGCCACCGCACCATGGATGCGCACGCGTTCACCGGCCAGCGTCGCCTCGGCGATCGGCCACGGATTGAACGCGCGCACGGTACGCGCCAGCGCGCCGGCGTCCTGCGCCCAATCCAGCTTCGCTTCGGCCTTGTCCAGCTTGTGCGCGTAGGTCACGCCCTGCTCCGGCTGCGGCCGCGCGATCGGCTTGATGCCGGCACGCAGCAGGCCCAGGCCATCGGACAGCACCTGTGCGCCCAGCTCGGCCAGCTTGTCATGCAGCTGGCCACCGGTATCGGTGGCCGCGATCGGCAGTTCCTGGTGCAGCAGCACCGGGCCGGTGTCCAGGCCGGCCTCCATCTGCATCAGGCAGACGCCGGTCTTGGCGTCGCCGGCCTGGATCGCGCGCTGGATCGGCGCGGCACCGCGCCAGCGCGGCAGCAGCGAGGCATGCACGTTCCAGCAGCCGTGGGTCGGAATGGCCAGCACCGCCTTGGGCAGGATCAGGCCATAGGCCACTACCACCATCAGATCCGGCTGCAGGTCGCGCAGCTGCTGCTGGGCGGCCGCGTCCTTCAGCGACTCCGGCTGGTAGACCGGAATGCCACGGGCCACGGCTTCCAGCTTGACCGGCGACGGCGCCAGGCCACGGCCACGGCCGGCCGGACGATCAGGCTGGGTGTAGACGGCCACGACCTCATGATGGCGCGCCGCCGCGCGCAGCGATGACACCGCGAATTCCGGCGTACCGGCAAAGACAATCCTCATGGCTACCCCACTTGCAGGATGGATTCGTGCAGGAAAGAAAACGGCGCCGTCGGCCGGCGCCGTACAGCCCGCGCGTGCCGCGCAGGCGCGGGCCACCCGAAGGGTGGCCCGGATTGGCGATCACGCCACGTGCTTGCGCTGCTTGGCCAGCTTCTTGCGCACCATCTCGCGCTTGAGCGGCGACAGATAGTCGATGAACAGCTTGCCGTCCAGGTGATCCATCTCATGCTGGATGCAGGTGGCCAGCACTTCGCCGGCTTCCATCTGCTGTTCCTGGCCGTTGCGGTCCAGGTATTTCACGGTGATGGTATCGGCACGGGTGACGTCAGCGAAGATGCCCGGAACCGACAGGCAGCCTTCCTGGTACACCCGGCCCCCGTCCTTGGCGACGATCTCCGGGTTGATGAACACATGCGGTTCATTCTTTTCTTCGCTGACGTCGATGACCATGAAGCGCTTGTGCACGTCCACCTGGGTGGCGGCCAGGCCGATGCCCGGGGCGTCGTACATGGTCAGGAACATGTTGTCGATCAGTTCCTGGAAGGCCGGCGTGGTGACTTCGGCGGCTTCGATCAACGCAGCCTTGGTACGCAGGCGCGGATCGGGGAACTCGAGAATGGGGAGAAGGGCCATGGCTGTTTCCGGATAGGGGGCCGGCACGCCGGCATACGTCGCAGATTCTAGCTCCAACGCTTGCCTTGCGCCCCGGTTTCTGGACTATAGTGCGCGAACCTGTTGGGGAATCAGGGCTTCACACCTATGTTGCTTCGTTTTCGTACGGTCGTCGCCGCGGCGATGCTGACCGTGGCTGCCTATGCTACCGCCGTGGAAGTGAATGGCGGGCACCCGGACACCTATGTGGTCCGAAAAGGGGATACGTTGTGGGATATCGCCGCACGTTTCCTGCAGAAGCCGTGGCTGTGGCCGGAGATCTGGCAGGCCAATCCGCAGATCGCCAATCCGCACCTGATCTATCCCGGTGACGTGCTCAGCCTGGCCTATCTGGACCGGGTGACCGTCGCTGCCAAGCCCGGCCCGCGCCAGGAAGCCCCGATCGATGCCATTCCGCTGGCCCAGGTCGAGCCGTTCCTGAAGCAGCTGAGCGTGGTCGACAGCATCGAGCAACTGCCCTACGTGGCCGGCCTGGAGGAAGAACGCCTGCGCGTCACCAGCGGCAGCGCGGTGTACGTACGCCTGGCCGACGCCCAGCTGGGCCAGCGCTGGGCCGTGGTCCGCCCGACCGTGCGCTATGCCCAGCCCAAGCCGACCGAGGACCTGACCGCCAACGGCGACGTCACCCCGGGCAGCGGCAACCTGTGGCGGGCCTACAACGCCCCCAACCACCGCCGCGGCGTGCTCGGCTATGAGCTGGCCCAGGTCGCCACCGGCACCATCACCCATGTCGCCGGCGGCAAGGTCGAGGCGTCCACCCTGGTGCTGGACAAGAACGAGGGCGGCCGCGAGGTGCGTGCCGGCGACCGCTTGGTCCCGGTCGAGGCCAAGCCGTACGACCTGCAGTTCATTCCCCATGTCCCGGCCGCCGGTGTGGAGGGCGTCGACGTGCGCGTGCTGGCCGTCACCGACATGTTCACCGCCGCCGGCCCGCGCGATGTGATCGCGATCTCGGCAGGCCGCGCGCAGGGCGTGGACAACGGCACCGTGTTCTCGTTGTGGCGCCCAGGCCGCCACGTGGCGCACCGCATGAAGTACCCGACCTCGTCGCGCATGGACGATTCGCTCAGCACCGGCGCAGGCCGGGTCTCGCTGCCGGACGAATACGCCGCGCACGCCATGGTGTTCCGTACCTTCGACAACGTCAGCTACGCGCTGGTGATGCAGGGCGTGAAGCCGGTGCGCGTGGGGTTCAACGCACTGCACCCGGACGCGAAGTAGCCATCGCCAGGCGGCCCGGCCACTGCGTGTAGTGCCGGCCTCTGGCGGGCAGGCACCTCCGGCAAAGTCTGACAGCCACATGCGAAGGCGCCCTAGGGCGCCTTTGTTGTATGCGCTCGATAGTGGGGGGATGACCAACCCAACTGACGAGGCGCTGCTGCGCCTGTTGATGGCAGGCGGCGCGCTGGCACCACGTCGGGCCCTGCTGGAGGCCGCAGGCAATGCGGAAATCGCGATCGCGCAGGGCACCGCGAACTGGCGCGCCCACGGCTGCACGCCAGAGCAGTGCGCCGCACTGGAACGCCCGGACGCCCGGGCCTCGGCCGTGGCACGGCGCTGGCTGGAACACGACAACCAGCACCTGCTGGCCTTCACCGATCCGGCATTCCCCCCGGCCCTTCTGGATGTCCCCAACCCACCCCTTGCGCTGTTCATCGCCGGTGACCCCAGCCTGGCCTGGCGCCCGTCGGTGGCGCTGGTCGGCAGCCGCTCGCCAACGCCGGGCGGACGCGCGCTGGCAGCCCGCTTTGCCGGCTGTTTCGTCGAAGCCGGACTGACGGTGACCAGCGGCCTGGCGGCGGGCATTGACGCCGCCGCCCACCAGGCGACACTCGACGCCGGTGGTTGCACCGTGGCGGTCATCGGCACCGGCCCGGACCGGGCCTACCCGGACAGCCACGCCCGCCTGCAGGCCCGGATCGCTACCGAAGGCGCGGTGCTCAGCGAGTACCTGCCAGGCACGCCGGCACGCCCCGGCCACTTTCCCGCCCGCAACCGGCTGGTGGCCGGGCTGGCACTGGCGACGGTGGTGGTCGAGGCCGCCCAGCGCTCCGGCGCCCTGATCACCGCACGCCTGGCCGCCGAAGCCGGCCGCGAGGTCTGCGCCCTGCCCGGCTCGGTGCTCAATCCACGCGCGGCGGGCTGCCATCGGCTGATCCGTGAGGGTGCTGCATTGGTCGAGCGCCCGGAGGAGGTCCTGGAACTGCTGGCCCCAGCCCTCCGCCAGCAGCTGCCGGGCTTGCAATCACGGTTGGCCACCCCCACTGAACAGGCACCGCCGGTACTCCTGCCGGCGCGCTGGGCCGACGACCCTGACTACCAGTGCTTGTGGCGGGCCCTGGACCACAACCCAAGCAGTATGGATTCACTGATCACGCGCTGTGGATTGACGGCGCCCCAGGTGTCCTCCATGCTGCTGGCCATGGAACTGGCGGGAATCGTGGTGTGCGTACACGGCCGCTACTGTCGAACTCCCTAGTTTCTTCACCTCCACAGCGTCGCGCGACGCAGGCCGAGGGGCAATGAAAGAGAGCATCCTGGACGTACTGCTGTACCTGTTTGAACACTATTTCAGCGAAGATGCGGACCTGATCCGTGACCGCGATTCGCTCCAGAACGGCCTGATCCAGGCCGGTTTCAGCCCAACCGAGATCAACAAGGCATTCGACTGGCTCGATGCCCTGGCCGCGCAGCGGCCGAGCGTGGCCCAGGCACGGGTCGATGGCCCCGTGCGCGTCTACCACGGTCCCGAGCTGGACAAGCTGGACGTGGAATGCCGCGGCTTCCTGCTGTACCTGGAACAGCACGGCATCCTCGACGCCGACCAGCGCGAGCTGGTGCTGGACCGGGCGATGGCCCTGGACCAGGACGAACTGGACCTGGACGACCTGAAGTGGGTCGTACTGATGGTGCTGTTCAACCAGCCTGGCTCCGAGGCGGCGTATGCCTGGATGGAGACGCAGATGTTCATGGACGAGCCAGAACCCCTGCACTGACCGTACACTTGGGGGCATAGCGCATTCAGGAGCGTCCCCGTGAGCGAGTGGTTCCATGCAGAAGGCAACCGGCAGCAGGGTCCGCTGCCAGCGGAACAGTTGGTCGAGTTGTTCCGCAACAACCAGATCTCCCTGGACACCCTGGTCTGGCGCGACGGCCTGCCGCAATGGCAGCCGTTGCGCACCGTGGTCGACGAACTCGGCCTGATCGTGCCGGCGCTGGACGCTGCCACGCCACCCGTGGAACCCGAGCCCGAACCGGAACCGGTGGCACCGCCTCCGCCGCAGCCGCCGGTACTGCCGCCGTCCACCCCCTACACCACCAGTGCATCGGCCACCGCCCTGCCGGCGCCGAAGAAGAAGCTGTCCGGTTGCGCACTGACCGCCATCATCGGCGGCGGCCTGCTGCTGGTGCTGGTACCGATCGTGGCCATCCTGGCCGCCATCGCGCTGCCTGCCTACAACGACTACACCGTGCGCGCCAAGGTCGCCGGCGCAGTGACCGCACTGCAGCCGTTGAAGGACCAGGTGCAGCATTTCGCCGATGACGAAGGCCGTTGCCCCGGTGCCAACGACGCCGGCTTCCCGGCCCCGGGTGACTTCGCCCATGCAGGGCTGTCGGCGGTGAACATCGGTCGCTTCAACAATGGCCACTGTGGCATCGAAGCCACCCTGGCGCTGCCCGGCAAGAGCCTCGATGGCGACCTGCTGTGGCTGGAATACGATCGCGACAGCGGCCGCTGGGAATGCAGTGGCGAAAGCAACGACAAGTACCTGCCGCCGTCGTGCCGCGGCTGAGCCACGCGCACGCCAGCACCTCCAAGGATGATTCAACAGGGAACATGCAATGACTGAGTGGTACTACGCCGAAGGACAGCAACGCCAGGGCCCGCTGCCGGTCCAGGAGATCCGCCAGCGCTTCCAGCGTGGCCAGCTCAACCTGGACACCCTGGTCTGGCGCGAGGGCATGGCCCAATGGGCTGCACTGCGCCAGGTGGTCGACGAGCTCGGCCTGCAGACGCTGGCCGATGCCAGCACTGCCACCAGCAGCGGCGGTTTCGACCTGCGTGGCGACTATGCCGCCATCGACAACGGCAGCGCCCCGCTGCCCGGCACCGGCGCACTCAGCAGCTCGCCATACAGCGCTCCAGCCGCCGCCGGCGGCGGTGGCCACGCACAGCCGGTGGTTGGCGGTGAAGTGGTCTACGCAGGCTTCTGGAAGCGTGTGGCGGCCTACATGATCGACTACTTCGTGCTGGTCATCCCCGGCAGCATCATCGGTGCCATCCTCGGTGCGATCCTCGGCGCCAGCATGGGCGCGGTGGGCAGTGGCGAATCGGCCATCGAGATCGTGGCGCAGCTGGCCAGTGCCCTGATCAACCTCTGCATCGGCATGGCCTACTACACCTGGTTCCACGCCTCGCAGGGCGGCGCCACGCTGGGCAAGATGGCGGTCGGCATCAAGGTCGTGCGTGGCAACGGCGAGCGCCTGACCAAGGCGCGCGCATTTGGCCGCTACTGGGCCATGCTGCTGAGCAGCTTCACCCTCGGCATCGGTTTCCTGATGGCGGCCTTCACCGAGCGCAAGCAGGGCCTGCACGACATGATCTGCGACACCCTGGTGGTCGACCGCTGGGCCTACACCGACCAGCCGCAGCTGCAGCGCCGCGAGCTGGGCACGGTGACCGTGCTGGTGCTCGTGCTGACCGGCCTGCTGTCGCTGGCGGGCGTGGTCCTGCTGGTGTTCGCGGTCGGCTTCATCGCCAAGATGGCCTCATGAACGGCCATCCTCACGCCTGGCTGCTTGACATGGGCTGGCCGGGCGTGATTCCTCTAATAAGGTGAAACCTGAACGCCCGGCACATTACCGGGCGTTCAGTTTATGGATTTGCCCGTGGCCGCTTCACTAATGCGGCCGTTTGCTCCACCCTAGCGGCCCCTCTCCCCCGGTCCGCCCACAGACCTTTCCTGACATGCCCAAGCACCTGCTCATCGTCGAATCGCCGGCCAAGGCCAAGACGATCAACAAATACCTCGGCAAGGACTACACGGTCCTGGCCTCGTATGGGCACGTGCGCGACCTGATCCCGAAGGAAGGCGCGGTCGACCCGGACAACGGGTTCGCCATGCACTACGACGTGATCGACAAGAACGAGAAGCACGTCGATGCGATCGCCAAGGCCGCCAAGGTCGCCGACGACATCCTGCTGGCCACCGACCCGGATCGCGAGGGTGAGGCGATCAGCTGGCACATCGCCGAAATCCTGAAGGAACGCGGGCTGGTCAAGGACAAGCCGATGCAGCGCGTGGTGTTCACCGAGATCACCCCGCGCGCCATCAAGGAGGCCATCAGCCAGCCGCGCGCGATTGCCAGCGATCTGGTCGATGCCCAGCAGGCGCGCCGCGCGCTGGACTACCTGGTCGGCTTCAACCTGTCGCCGGTGCTGTGGCGCAAGGTCCAGCGTGGCCTGTCCGCCGGCCGCGTGCAGAGCCCGGCACTGCGCATGATCGTCGAGCGCGAGGAAGAGATCGAAGCCTTCATCGCCCGCGAATACTGGTCGATCGCCGCCGAGTGCGCACACCCGTCGCAGCACTTCAACGCCAAGCTGATCAAGCTGGACGGGCAGAAGTTCGAGCAGTTCACCATCACCGATGGCGACACCGCTGAAGCAGCGCGCATGCGAATCCAGCAGGCCGCGCAGGGCTCGCTGCATGTCACCGATGTGGCCAGCAAGGAGCGCAAGCGCCGCCCGGCGCCGCCGTTCACCACCTCCACCCTGCAGCAGGAAGCCTCACGCAAGCTCGGCTTCACCACCCGCAAGACCATGCAGGTGGCGCAGAAGCTGTATGAAGGCGTGGCCATCGGCGACGAAGGCACCGTCGGCCTGATCTCGTACATGCGTACCGACTCGGTGAACCTGTCGCAGGACGCGCTGGCCGAGATCCGCGATGTGATCGCCCGCGACTACGGCATCGCCTCGCTGCCGGACCAGCCGAACACCTACCAGACCAAGTCCAAGAACGCCCAGGAAGCGCACGAAGCGGTGCGCCCGACCTCGGCGCTGCGCACGCCGGCCCAGGTCGCACGCTTCCTCACCGACGACGAGCGCCGCCTGTACGAACTGATCTGGAAGCGCGCCGTCGCCTGCCAGATGATCCCGGCCACGCTCAATACCGTCAGCGTCGACCTGTCGGCCGGCAGCGAGCACGTGTTCCGTGCCAGCGGTACCACCGTGGTGGTGCCCGGCTTCCTGGCCGTGTACGAAGAAGGCAAGGACAACAAGAGCGCCGAGGACGAGGACGAAGGCCGCAAGCTGCCGGCGATGAAGCCCGGCGACCGCGTGCCGCTGGAACGCATCCAGGCCGAACAGCATTTCACCCAGCCGCCGCCGCGCTACACCGAAGCGGCGCTGGTGAAGGCGCTGGAAGAGTACGGCATCGGCCGCCCCTCGACCTACGCTTCGATCATCCAGACCCTGCTGTTCCGCAAGTACGTGGAAATGGAAGGCCGCAGCTTCCGCCCGTCCGACGTCGGCCGCGCAGTGTCCAAGTTCCTGTCCAGCCACTTCACCCGGTACGTGGACTACGACTTCACCGCCAAGCTCGAAGACGAGCTCGACGCCGTCTCGCGTGGCGAAGAAGAGTGGATCCCGCTGATGGCCCGCTTCTGGGAGCCGTTCAAGGAGCTGGTGGAAGACAAGAAGGAATCGGTCGACCGTGCCGAGGCCAGTGGCGCGCGCGAGCTCGGCACCGACCCGAAGACCGGCAAGCCGGTCAGCGTGCGCCTGGGCCGCTTCGGGCCGTACGCCGCCATCGGCAGCACCGCCGAAGATGCCGAAGAAAAGCCCAAGTTCGCCTCGCTGCGCCCCGGCCAGTCGATGCACACCATCTCCCTGGAAGACGCGCTGGAGCTGTTCCTGATGCCGCGCGCGCTGGGTGAGGACAAGGGCGAGCCGGTCAGCGTCGGCATCGGCCGCTTCGGCCCGTTTGCCAAGCGCGGCAGCACCTATGCCTCGCTGAAGAAGGAAGACGACCCGTACACCATCGACCTGGCCCGCGCCGTGTTCCTGATCGAAGAGAAGGAAGAGATCGCGCGCAACCGGATCATCAAGGAGTTCGAGGGCAGCGACATCCAGGTGCTGAACGGCCGTTTCGGCCCGTACATCAGCGACGGCAAGATGAACGGCAAGATCCCCAAGGATCGCGAGCCGGCATCGCTGACCCTGGCCGAAGTGCAGCAGCTGATGGAAGAAACCGGCAAGCCGGTGCGCAAGGGCTTTGGCGCCAAGAAGGCCGCCGCGAAGAAGGCCCCGGCCAAGAAAGCAGCGGTGAAGAAGGAAGCGGCGCCAAAGAAGGCCGCTGCAAAGAAAGCGCCTGCCAAGAAGGCCCCGGCCAAGAAAGCAGTAAAGAAGGCCGCCGCCAAGAAGGCCCCGGCGAAGAAGGCCGCTGCAAAGAAGTAGATCCATGCCATGCGTGGATGAGGGGCAAGGTGTGCGGACCAGCGGTCCGCACCTACCGTCCGCGCCGACCACCCCTTCTGCACGCAGCCGGGGGATAATGAAGGCCCACGCCGGGCCGGTCGCCGCCATGAAAGAACTCACCCTGGACTCTGCTGTCGCCACGCTCCGCGCGGGCGGCGTGATCGCCTACCCGACCGAAGCGGTCTGGGGCCTGGGCTGTGATCCCTCGCACGAAGCTGCGGTGCACATGGTGCTGCGGCTGAAGCAGCGCCCGATCGAAAAAGGCATGATCCTGGTCGCGGCCGAGCTGGCGCAGCTGGAAGGCTGGGTGCGCCTGCAGGCGCTGCCCGACGCCCGCCAGCGCGCAGTACTGGCCAGCTGGCCCGGCGCCAACACCTGGATCCTGCCCGCCGGCCCGCGCGCGCAGCCCTGGGTCACCGGCGAACACAGCGGGATTGCGGTGCGCATCAGCGCACACCCGCTGGTGGCCGAACTCTGCCGCGCCTGGGGTGGCCCGCTGGTCTCCACCAGCGCCAATCTGGCCGGCGAACCACCGGCGCGCAGCCGCGAAGAGCTGGATCCCCGCCTGCTGCGCCTGCTTGACGGCATCCTTGACGGACAGACCGGTGGCCTGGCCCAACCCACCCCCATACGCGACGCGCTCAGCGGCAACGTGCTGCGCTCCTGAGCTGCCGATTGCACTGCCGCGGACAATCACGCACGCTGCCGCCATGAGCCTGCTCCGCGCCACCTTCAGCCTGTGCCTGCTGCTGCCGTGGACGTCGTCCGCCGCCGGGGCCGAGGACGTGCGGGTGTACCGCTGCGTTGCCAGCAACGGCGCCGTTGCCCTGCAGGACACGCCCTGCAACAGCGGCCGCCAGCAGGTACGCGACCTGCAGCGCCCGCGCGATCCCGCTCCACGGGTGGTACGCAGTGATGCCACGCCTCCGCCGCCCAGCGAACCCCCGGTCATCCGCGAGCGCGAAGTCCGCCACGTCTACATCCAGCCGCCGCAACCGATGTACGAATGCGTGAGCGAGGATGGACGCCGCTATACCAGCGACAACAACGAAGGCAATCCGCGCTGGGTGCCGCTGTGGACCAGTGTCTGGCTGCCACGCGGCCATCGGGGCCCGGCCTACCCGGGTCCGCGCCCGGCCATCGGCACGCCGATCGGCGAAGGCGCGGGTTATCGCCCTCCCTCGATCGGCATGGGCGTGCAGGTCCCGGCCGGCAGCGTGCTGGTTCGCGACAGCTGCCATGCGTTGCCGCCGCAGGAAGTCTGCGCGCGACTGAGTGACCGCCGCTGGGAGCTGGATCGCCGTTACAACAGCGCACTGCAGAGTGAACGCACCGCCATCAGCAACGAACAGCGCGGCATCGATGCGCGCCTGTCGCGCGATTGCGAACGCTGAGCGCAGCAGGCCGTCGCAGCCTGTACGCTGTGCGCATGAACCGAGTGATCTGGCTGCTTCTGGTGCTGCTGACTGGAAGCGCGTTGGCCGAAGAGGGCGTGATCTACCGCTGTACCTCCAGCAGCAGTGACGTCCCTACCCTGCAGCGCACGCCGTGCCCCACCGGCAGCAAGCAGCAGGTGCTGCGCATACCCGACCCGGCCAACTCGCAGCCGGCCGCCGCTGCACCTGTGGCGGCCGAACCTGCACCCGCCCCTGTCGAAACACCCGCGCCGGTGCCGGCCGGAGCGGCCGTTGCCCCTGCGGCCCCAGCGAAGCCACGACGCGCGGATGAAGGACGCACGATCATGGAGGCAGGTATGGTCGAACACGAAGGAGACGACCAGATCCTCGACAGCGCGACGCTGCGCCGCGATGCTGAGGCCCGCGCCGCCGCAGGTGATGGTCCACCGAAGCCGCCGCTTCCTCCGATCTTCCAGTGCACCGACAGCCAGGGCGGCGGCTACCTGTACGAGTACGAGGCCGCGCCCGGCCGCTGCGAGCTGATGACGGTACAGGGCCTTGGCGGAGTGACGCCGGTGAATGCCGCCAGCTGTGAAGTGGTGCGCGACCACTGCGAAGCGCTTCCCGAAGCGCAGCGCTGCGGTGGTTGGCAGCAGCGCTTCCGCGATGCCCGCGGCCGTGAGCGCTTTGCCGCGCCGGAGAACCGCGATACCGCGCGCGGTGAACGCAAGCGGCTGCAGGACGTGCTGGAAGCCAGCAACTGCCCGGTACCGGGGTGACAGCGGCGGCATGGCCGCACCTGCCCATGGGGTGGATCTGTTGTAGAGCCGAGCCAGGCTCGGCTGCCGTTGGCGGAGTGCAGCCGAGCAAGGGCTCGGCTCTACAGCAGAGCGATCAGAACCCGTAGCGCAGGAATCCACCATCCACTGCGATGCACTCGCCGGTGACATAGCTGGCCGCCGGCAGGCACAGGAAGCCCACGGCTGCAGCCACTTCCTCCGGCTCACCGATGCGGCGCATGGGCGTGCGGTTGATCACTTCCTCGTAGTAGTCCGGGTCCGCCAACGGCCCGGACGTGCGCCGCGTGCGGATGTACCACGGCGCCACCGCGTTGACCCGGATGCCATCCTCGGCCCACTCGACGGCCAGGTTGCGGGTCATCTGGTGCATCGCCGCCTTGGTCATGCCGTAGACCACGCCGCTGCGCACATGGGTCAGGCCGGACACGCTGCCGACGTTGACGATGGACGACGACGCGTGGCGGGCCAGCAACGGATGCGCGTAGCGCGACAGCTCGAATGCCGAGAACAGGTTGGTCTCGAAGATCTTCCGCCATTCATCCTCGGAATACTCGGTGGCCGCCTTGGTGACGTTGCCGCCGGCGTTGTTGACCAGGATGTGCAGGCCATCGCTGTGGTCCTCCACCCAGTCCAGGATCTGGCGGCGGTCCTCGTCGTCGGAGACATCGGCAGCCAGTGCATGCACCTGCATCTGCGGATACACGTCCAGCAGTTCGTCACGCGCTGTCTCCAGCATGTCGATATCACGGCCGACGATCATCAGATCGGCGCCGAAGCCGGCCAGTTCATGCGCGATGGCAAGGCCGATGCCGGCGCTGGCGCCGGTGATCAGGGCGGTCTGGCCGTCCAGGCGCCACCGTTGCTGGGTCATGTGCTCTCCGGGGCCGCGCCCGCTGTGTTTCGATGCGGCAAGGATACGCGCTCACGGCCGCCCCCTGCCGAGGATGCGACACTGCCCGCACGCCCATCACGGAGTGCCGCCATGCGCATCCTGATCCTGTCCACGTCCCTGCTGGCCACCGTGCTGCTGTCCGCTTGCCAGCGCCCGCCCACGCCGAATCCGGAGAAGCCGCCGGAACCGCAGGCCATGGCCCGTGCGATCCAGCAGCCAATGGACCGCGCCAAGCGCGTGCAGAAAACCGTCGATGACGCCGCTGCGAGCGAGCGCAAGGCCGAGGCTGACGCCACGCAGTAACCCCGCGAACGAAAACGCCCGGCCAAGGCCGGGCGTTTCCAGTAGATCCACGCCATGCGTGGATGGCTTCCGGTCAGAACCCGCAGAAGCAGTACGCCAGCGCCTTCACCGGCGTGCCGTTGCCCTTCTCGCGGGCCGCGTTCTCGACAAAGCGCAGCTGCGTATCCACTTCCGGCATCGTGCGCGCCAGCACCATCCGCGCCATGCCCGAGTCGGACAGCATCCAGGCACCGGCACGGCTGCCGGCGAAACCGCTGACGAACTGCGCGAACGGCGTTGCCGCCTTCTCGATGTAGCGCACGCGATAGGCATCGGCCTTGCCCAGCTTGGCGCGGCTGGCGGCATCGGCCACGGCATCCTTCAAGCCACCGAAGGCATCGACCAGGCCTCGTTCCTTTGCCTGCGCACCGCTCCACACGCGGCCACGGGCCACTTCGTCGACGGCCTCGACCGGCTTCTTGCGGGCGTCGGCGACGCGACCGGTGAAGTCGGCGTAACCCTTGTTGATCACCGACTGGATGACCTGGCCCACAGCCGGATCCATCGGGCGGGTGACATCGAACGCCCCGGCGAAACGGGTGGTGCCGACACCATCGGTGTGCACGCCGATCTTGTCCAGCGCGCGGCTGAAGTTCGGCACCATGCCGAAGATGCCGATCGAACCGGTGATGGTCGACGGATCGGCATAGATGCGATCGGCGTTCATGCTGATCCAGTAGCCACCGGAGGCGGCCAGGTCGCCCATCGACACCACCACCGGCTTGCCGGCGGCCTGCAGGGCCACCACTTCACGGCGGATCTGCTCGGAGGCGAACACTTCACCACCCGGCGAATTGACACGCAGCACCACGGACTTCACGTTCTCATCGTCACGCGCGGCACGCAGCAGCGCCGAGGTCGATTCGCCACCGATGCGGCCGGCCGGGAGATCGCCGCCGCTGATTTCGCCGGCGGCCACCACCACCGCCACCTGCGGACGGTTGTCGACCGGGTTGCGGCGCGCATCGAGCTGTCCCAGGTAGGTGCCGAAGTCGACGTTGCGGAAACCACCGTCGGCATCGTCGTCGGCCACGCCGCGCTCGATCATCAGATCCTCGAATTCCTCGCGGGTCTTCAGTGAAGTCACCAGCTTCTGCTGCAGGGCGAACTTGGCCAGGTCACCACCGGCAGCGGCGATGCCTTCCGGCAGCGTGTCGATGCCGGCGGCCAGCTGTGCCGGGTCCAGGCGACGGGCCTTGGCGATGTCGCCCAGGTAGCGCTGCCACACGTCGTTCATCCAGAACAGGTCGGCTTCCTTGGAGGCCGGCGACGCAGCATCGAGCACGTACGGCTCGGCCGCGGACTTGTACTCGCCCACCTTGAACAGGTGCACGTCCACGCCGAGCTTGTCCTGCAGGCCGGAGCGGAAATACTGCCGGTAGCGGCCCAGGCCCTCGAGCACCACCGACCCCATCGGATCCAGGTAGACCTCGTCGGCCTGCGCGGCCAGCAGGTACTGCGACTGGCCCATGCTCTCGCTGTAAGCCACCAGCTGCTTACCGGAGGCGCGCAGGTCCTGCAGTGCGGCGGCGACTTCACGCAGCGAGGCGAAGCCCGACGGCTGCAGCTTGTCCAGCTCCAGCACCACGCGTTCGATCTTCTTGTCTTCCTTGGCCGACTCGATCACCCGCAGCAGGTCGCGCAGCTGGATCTCTTCGGCACCGTTGTCGCCCACCGCCTTGGCCAGCGCACGGCTGACCGGATCAGCGCTGAACTGCTCGACCAGGCGGCCTTCCGGCGCGATCACCAGGGTGGTGCGGTCCTGCAGCGATTTGCTGGCACCGGCGCCCATGCCGGCAGCGATGACGAACATCACCAGCAGCAGGAACAGCAGGCCGAAGAACACCAGGTTGAGGATCAACCGGCGGGTGAAGTTCATGACGTCCCACAGCCCGATGAAGAAACTGGCGACGGGGTTGCGACGCGCCGGGGGCAACGGGGGCACGGGTTGATTCATGGAACGCTCCGGATGGCTTCTTGCCGTGGTGCCAGCATAGCCGGTGCCGCGTGATGCGGCATCGGACACAAGTCAGGGGATCGCCCGCCACGGGTCATCGCGGCGGGCGGGGCGGATCAGGACAGTACGGACTGGCCGATGCGCAGGCTGCTGCGCCGCAGGCGCCAGCCCATCAGGATGGCGGCGGCGGTCAGGCCGACGATCAGGCCGATCCACATGCCCTGCGGGCCCATGCCCAGCCCCAGGCCGAGCCCGGCGCCGAGCGGCATGCCCAGGCCCCAGTACGCGAACATGGCGATGAACATCGGCACGCGGGTGTCCTTCAGGCCGCGCAGTGCGCCGGCGGACAGTACCTGGATGCCATCCGGGAACTGGAAGGTGGCCGCGTACAGCAGCAGGGTGGAGGCCAGGCCGGCCACCGCCAGGTCGTTGGTGTAGACACCGACGATGGCATCGTGGCCGAACAGCAGCACCGCCGCCGACAACGTCTGCGTGCCCATGATGATCGCGTAGCCAGCCCACGCCGCACGGCGCACGCCGAAGCCATCGCCACGGCCGACTGCATGGCCGACCCGCACGGTGGTGGCTTCGGCCACGCCCATCGGGATCATGAAGCACAGCTGCGCCACGTTGATCGCGATCTGGTGCGCGGCCGCTTCATTGGCACCGAGGCGGCCGATCAGCAGCGCGGTGACGATGAACAGGCCGCCCTCCATCAGCACGGTGATGCCGATCGGCAGGCCGGTGCGCAGCAGATCCCAGATCGCCTTCCAGCGCGGCCCTTCGAAGTGCGAGAACAGCTGCAGGTGGGCGAAGCGCTTGGTGAACCACAGGTAGGTGGCGAAGGCGATCGCCTGCAGCCACATCATCACCGCCGAGGCGATGCCCAGGCCCTCGGCACCCATTTCCGGGAAGCCCAGCTTGCCGTTGGCCAGCACGTAGCCCATCGGCGCCAGCACCAGCAGGCCGCCGAAGCCGAGCAGCATGGTCGGCAACGTCCAGTGCATGCCCTCGCTCAGATAGCGCATGCAGAAATACAGGGTCAGCGCCGGGCCGCCCCAACGCACCGCATGCAGGAACGCGGTGGCGCCCGGCACGATGTCCGGCGCGATGCCGAAGGCCGGCAGCAGCGGCGGCACCACGGTGAGGAAGGTGAACATGATCAGGCCCAGGCCCAACGCCAGCCACAGTGCCTGGCGGAACAGCGGGCCGATCTCGCGCTCGCGGCCGGCGCCATGCAGCTGCGACACCGAGGCCGTGAGCGAGATCAGGGTGCCGATCGGGATCAGCATCGGCAGCCACAACAGCGCCGTGCCGATGGTCACCGCGGCCAGGGTCGCGGTGGCGTGGTGGCCGGCAATGACGTTGTCGACGAAGGAGATCAGACCGGTGGATACATGCCCGAGCACAAGCGGCAGGGCGAGCAGACCGGTGGCGCCGACTTCCTTGCTGAAGCGCGGCGTGGAGGTTGCAGTAGACATAAGGTGCTTGACGCGAACTGCGGTTGCGCGCGAAGGGCACAGGCACCGGGTTGCGGCCGGTCATCTTACGCGTGCAGCGCGCGCATTCCCATGACATGGCGTGAATGCTGGGTTCCGGCAGGCCCCAGCATCACGCGTTGCGATCGCGTTACGAACAGGAAAGGGGACGGAGGGGATTAAGTCGTTTCCAGCCCGACTGTGCCGAACACGACTTAATCCCCTCCGTCCCCTTTGTTTACTGACCCGCCTGGCGCTTGAGCCAGGTGTCGCGCTCGGCGGCCGGCACCGCGAGGAACGCGCTGCGAACCGTGTCGCGCTCCTGCGGCGGCGTGCGCTGCGCGACCAGGGTGAGCTGGGCCAGCTGCGCCGGGCTGAGCTGGCGCAGCACGGCCAGCGCGGCCTCGCGCTGTTGCGGCGGCACGAACCCGAACAGGCCGTGCAGCTTGGGGAACTCCAGGCCCAGCTGCGGGCCCAACCGCCAGCCTTCGCGGAACGCCTGGTCCTGCGCCTGGAATTGCTGGCGCAGGCGCTGCTGCTGGTCGGCTGGCAGTGCATTGAATCGCGCAGCGGCCTGACGGATCCGCTCGCGCTCGCCTTCCGGCAGGGCGCGCCAGGCCGCGTAATCGGCCCGACGCTGGCGCTGCTGCGGGGCGTCAAGCTGGGCGAACGCGGCGGGTGTCGTGCTTGTGGTGGCCGGGGCCGTAGCCGCCGGTGAACTGCCTGGCACTGGCGGCGGCAGCGGCACGTTCAAGGTCTGCGGCGCGGCGGACAGCGACAACGGCAGGGCCAGCAGCAGGCTGGCGAGCAGGGTCTTATTCATCGGCGGCAGCGGTTTCCAGCGTGGCACTGGCCGGCTCGGGCCGGCTCGGCTTGGATTGTGATTCGTCCACCGGCAGCGGGCCGCCAGCAGCGGTCCACGCATACAGATCAGCATCGGCCACCAGCGGATAGTCGCGGTCGGCCAGCATGGTGGCGTCGTCCGTAGCCTGCGCAGGGGTCGCGTCCGGCGTGGCGTTGACCTTGCTTGGCGGCAGTGCTTCCACCGTGACGGGGCCCGCCTCACCGACCACGCCTTCCGGCAGCGGTGCGTCGCTGCCAGACGAATGGCCCTGCCAATAGCGCCAGCCCAGCGCGGCTGCCAACAGCACAACCACGGTCACCAGCAGGATCAATGGACCGCGCCAGCGCGGCTTTGCATTCGAACGGCGGCGCTTGCCATTGGCAGTCGTGCGATCTTCACGCTGCGGCGCACGCCAGCCGGAGGTCGGGGCTTCATTGTTGGCCGCCGGCGCGGCCGGCTGCTGCAGCTGCTGCAGGCGTTTGGCGGGCAGGTCGCGGATGCGCAACTGCACCTGTTCGGCCAGCTGGCGCCAGGCCGAGGCATCGGGTTGGCCGTGCGCGTCACGCGGGCAGGCCTCGGCCAGCAGGTGCTGGTAGCCGGCTTCATCCTGGTCAAGCACGCGCATGGCGATACCTTCATCCAGGCTGCCGCCCACCCGCAGCAACAGCGCCAGGCGCGGCGACGGTCCCATCTCGCCCAGCGCGGCCAGCGGCGGTTCCCACTGGCCGCCCACCGGCTCGCGCAGCGCCTGGCGCTGGCCCAGCAGGGTCCAGAAGCGGGTCGGCCACTGCGCCATCGGCAGGTCACTGGCGACCGCGGCAAAGGCACGCATCACCGCCACCAGGGTCTGCTCGGCACGCGCGGCATCGCCGCACTGCAGCTCAGCCACCACCAGGGCGCGGCGCTCGACGCCACGCAGGAACGCCGACAGCGCGCCGGCCGCGGTCGAGGAAACAGGGGCGGGCACAGCCGTCATCGGTCACTCCAAAGGTCTGGGGGAATGATAGCGGCAGGCAATCGACGCCCGTAGGACTTGCGCCCACGGATACTTCGTGCTGCAGGTTGTGCACAGCACCACGCTCCCGGCGCGGGAAACTGCGGCATGCAGCTGAATTCACTCTGTTTCAGCAATGTTTCACACTTAAGTCCTTGATTTTGAATTCCTTTTAAGTATGGCGATTTTTTGACCAACCCAAGCGTGAGCTCGTCGCCATCGGCCTCCTGCGTTCCCGTCGACCGGTAACGCACAACGTTATCCACAGAACATGTGGATAAGCCTGAATCTCCAATGGACACCGATATTTAGGTGACATTTATGATTCAACGGGCGCCGCTCCGCCGTCTCCCACCCCGCCATTCGGGCGCGCATGGCCCGGTACACTGGCCCGATGCTTTCACCGATTCCGACCTTGCAGGTCGCCCTGCCCGTCCCCCTGCCCCGCCTGTTCGACTACCTGTCGCCGGAGGGCGATGGCCCCACGGTTGCGGTCGGCTGCCGCTTGAAGGTGCCGTTCGGCAACCGCGAGCTGGTCGGGGTGGTGGTGGGGCACGGCCAGACCGACGACGGCCAGGGACTGCGCCAGGCGTTGGCCTGGTGCGACCCGCAGCCGCTGCTGCAGGGGGAGCTGTGGCAGAGCCTGCAATGGCTGGCGCGTTACACCCACGCACCGCTGGGCGAAGTCCTCAGCACCGCCCTGCCCGGCCCACTGCGCCATGGCGACACCCTGCCTGACACCCATCACTGGGGCTGGCAGCTGACCCCCGAAGGCCATGCCCAGCGCGGGAAGCTGCGCGCCGGCAGCCGCCCGCGACAGTTGGCAGAACTGCTGGCCGAAGCCGTCGTGGACGAGGACGTGCTGGGCGAACGCATGGAGGACTGGCGGACCGCCGCGCGCAGCCTGGCCAAGCGTGCGCTGGCCGAGCGCGTGGCGATGACGGTGGCACCGCAGCATGCGCAGCCACTGCCCGGCCCCACGCTCAACCCGGACCAGGCCGAGGCCGTGGCCGCGATCAACGCTGCCGAAGGCTTCCAACCCTTCCTGCTGGATGGCGTGACCGGCAGCGGCAAGACCGAGGTCTACCTGCAGGCCATCATCCACTGCCTGGCACAGGGCAGGCAGGCGCTGGTGCTGGTGCCGGAAATCGGCCTGACCCCGCAGACCCTGGCACGCTTCCGCGGCCGCCTCGGCATCGCCGTGCATGCACTGCATTCGGGGTTGAACGACAACGAACGCGCGCGCGTCTGGGCTGCGGCTTCGCGTGGCGAGGCACAGGTCATCGTCGGCACCCGCTCGGCGGTGTTCACGCCATTGCCGCAGGCCGGGCTGCTGATCATCGACGAGGAACACGACGGCAGCTACAAGCAGCAGGACGGCATCCGCTATCACGCGCGCGATTTCGCTCTGGTGCGCGCCAAGGCGCTGGGCATTCCGGTGCTGCTCGGCAGTGCCACCCCTTCGCTGGAAACGCTGCACAACGCCTATGCCGGGCGCTACACCCACCTGCGCCTGAAGCAGCGTGCCGGTGATGCGCGGCCACCGCGCGTGCGCATCCTCGATGTGCGCAAGCGGCCGCTCCACGATGGCCTCTCGGCTGATGTGCTGGCCGGCATCGGCGAGCACCTGCAGCGCGGCCAGCAGGTGCTGGTGTTCAAGAACCGCCGTGGCTACGCGCCGGTACTGCTGTGCCACGACTGCGGCTGGACCGCGCCGTGCAACCGCTGCGATGCACCGATGACCGTGCATGGCGGCGGCCGTCGCCTGCAGTGCCATCACTGCGGCGCGCGGCAACCGGCGCCGCTGGCATGCCCGGCCTGCGGCAGCCTGGCGCTGCAGCCGCAGGGCATCGGTACCGAACGCCTGGAAGAGCATCTCACCGCGGCCTTCGCCGATTTCCCGGTGGTGCGCATCGACCGCGGTACCACGTCGCGACGTGACGCGCTGGAACAGCAGCTGGCGAAGCTGGGCGACCAGCCCGGCATCCTGGTCGGCACGCAGATCCTGGCCAAGGGCCACGACCTGCCGAAGCTGACCCTGGTAGTGGTGGTCGGCATCGACGAGGGCCTGTTCTCGGCCGATTTCCGCGCCAGCGAGAAGCTGGCGCAGCAGCTGATCCAGGTGGCGGGCCGTGCGGGCCGTGCACGTGATCCCGGGGAGGTCTGGCTGCAGACCCATCACCCCGGGCACCCGTTGCTGGAAACCCTGGTGAGTGGTGGCTACCACCCGTTCGCGCAAGCCGAGTTGAACCAGCGACAGGCCGCCGGATTCCCGCCGTTCGCGCATCTGGCGCTGATGCGCGCCGAGGCGCAGCAGGTGGAGCATGCCAATGCATTCCTGCTGGCAGCGCGGCAGCTGCTGGGCGAGCAGAACGTGGTGGAGGCGTATGGGCCGATGCCGGCGCCGATGCCGCGGCGGGCCGGTTACCAACGCACGCAACTGCTGCTGTCTGCCGTGCAGCGGCCGCCATTGCACGGCGTGCTCGGGCAACTGGTTCCGCAGCTGTATGCGCTGCCGGAAGCACGCAAGGTGCGCTGGTCGCTGGATGTGGATCCGACGGACCTGTATTGATCCGGTCGGTGCTGCCGGGCATGGCTCGGCACTACGGTAGAGCCGAGCCATGCTCGGCTGCTTCTCTTTCCAGGAAAAGACCCGGCCCCGCTTACGTCAGCGGCGACATCACGCCGCGCTGGTAGGCCGGCCGCTCGCGCAGGCGGGCATACCAGTCGGCCAGGTGCGGCAGTTCCGGGCGCTGGATCGGCAGTTCGAACCAGGCATAGATCAGCGAGCCCAGCGGGATGTCACCCATCGCGAATTTCTCACCCGACAGCCACGGCTGTTTGGCCAGCGTGGCATCGGCCATCGCCAGGTAGTCACCGGCACGCACGATGGCGGCATTGATGCGCGATTCGTCACGGTCGGCCGGGGCGGTGCGCATGATGCCCCAGATCAGGTCGGTGTACAGCGGCGCCATCCGCGAGGTGCTCCAGTCCATCCACTTCTCGGCCTGGGCACGCTCCATCGGGTCTTCGGCGTATAGGATGCCCAGCGCGTAGCGGGCGCTCAGGTAGCGCACGATGGCGTTCGATTCCCACAGCGGCAGGCCGTGGTCTTCGATCACCGGCACCAGGCTGTTGGGATTCATCGCCTGGTACTCCGGCGTCTGCGTGCCGCCGTGGCTGCCACCGACTTCGATGGATTCATACGGCAGGCCGATCTCCTCGGCGCACCACAGCACCTTGCGGACGTTACTGGAATTGCGGCGGCCCCAGATCTTCAACATGCGGATTTTCCTTGCTGGCAATGCGAGCGGCAACGATACGCCTGATCGGTGCGGGTGTGTGCGTGCAGGATGACTGCATCGGGCTTCCGCCGGGCATGGTCCGGGCGTTACCGGTTCTTCTTCGGCAACGCGCGCACGTAGGACGACTTGCCATCCTTCTTCAGCTCGAACAGGCCGATGGCCGCCAGCAGGTCGCTGAGCTTGCCGTAGCCATAGTTGCGCGGGTCAAAGGAGGCCTGGTTGCCGATCTGGCTGCCGACCGGGCCCAGGTGCGACCAGCCATCCTCGCCTTCTGCCGAGGACACCGCACGGCGCAGCATCTTCACAAGCCGCGTGTCGCTGCGCATTTCCGCGCCGCTCTTGCGCGGGCGCGCATCGTCATTGGCCACCGGCTCGTTCGGTGCCTGTTCGTTCGATGACTGCTCTGCATCCTGCACGCTGGCGTGGGTCTGGCCCAGCGCTTCCAGATAGGTGAACTTCGAGCACGCGTTGACGAACGGTTCCGGCGTTTTCTTCTCGCCAAAACCATACACCTTCACGCCATCGGTCAGCAGGCGCATCACCATCGGGGTGAAATCGGCATCGCTGGAGACGATGGCGAAACCATCGAGGTTGCGCGCGTACAGCAGATCCATGGCGTCGATCACCATCGCCATGTCCGAGGCGTTCTTGCCCTTGCTGTAGGCGAACTGCTGGATCGGACGGATCGCGTACTCGTGCAGCACCGCCTCCCAGCCCTTCAAACGCGGACTCTTCCAGTTGCCATAGGCGCGGCGTACGTTGGCCACACCGTAGCGGGCGACTTCGGCCAGGACCTCGTCGATCTTGGAGGCCGGCGCGTTGTCGGCGTCGATCAACAGGGCGATGCGCTTTTCCGGTTCGCTCATGGGCTCCTCACGGGCCGTTGCCTGAACCTGAGTATCGCCGATCCACGCGGGCGCTGACGTGACAGGGGGCCATCATGCGAAGATGCCAGGCGCTTCCCCCAATGCCCCCACTGGAGTAAGTCGATGAGTCGCGAGCGCGTTCCCCACCTGGTTGTTGTCGGCGGCGGTTTTGCCGGTCTCTGGGCCACCCGTGCCCTGGCCCGCGAGCGCATACGCATCACCCTGGTCGACCGCCGCAACCATCACCTCTTCCAGCCGCTGCTGTACCAGGTGGCCACCGCCGGCCTGTCCGCCCCGGATATCGCCGCACCGCTGCGCCACATCCTCGGCCACCAGCGCAATGTGGAAGTCCGCCTCGGCGAAGTGGTGGCCATCGACAAGCAGGCCCGGCAGATCCGCATGGCCGATGGCAGCACGCTGGACTACGACAGCCTGCTGCTGGCCACCGGCGCCACCCACGCCTACTTCGGCAACGACCAATGGGCCGATGATGCGCCCGGGCTGAAGACGCTGGACGATGCCATCGCGCTGCGCCGCAAGCTGCTGCTGGCGTTCGAGCGCGCCGAGGCCGAACCGGACCCGGCGAAGAAGGCCGCATGGTTGAGCTTCGCCGTGGTTGGCGGTGGACCTACCGGCGTCGAACTGGCCGGCACGCTGGCCGAGATCGCGCGCCATACCCTGCGCAACGAGTTCCGCCACATCGACCCGGCCAGCGCCAAGGTGCGGCTGGTCGAAGCCGGGCCGCGCGTACTGTCCTCGTTCCCGGAAGTGCTTTCGCTGAAGGCGCGCCGGCAGCTGGAAAAGCTGGGCGTGGAAGTGCTGACCGGCACCCCGGTGAGCGACATCGACAGCCAGGGCTTCAGGCTCGGCGATCAGTTCGTGCCGGCACGCACGGTGGTGTGGGCCGCCGGTGTGGCCGCTTCACCGCTGGCGCGCACGCTGGAGGTGCCGCTGGACCGCGCCGGGCGCGTGCAGGTGCAACCCGACCTCACCCTGTCTGGCCACCCGGAACTGTTCGTGGCTGGCGATCTGGCCGTATTGAACCAGGCCAACGGCAAGCCGGTGCCTGGCGTGGCGCCCGCGGCCAAGCAGATGGGCAAGTACGTGGCCGAGGTGATCCGCGCGCGCCTGCACGGCAAGCCCGAACCCGGCCCGTTCAAGTACGCAGACTTCGGCAACCTGGCCACGATCGGCCGCATGGCTGCGATCGTGCACCTGGGCCGGCTGCAGCTGTCCGGTGTGCTGGCGTGGTGGTTCTGGCTGGCCGCGCACGTGTTCTTCCTGATCGGCTTCCGCAACCGCATCGTGGTGCTGCTGAACTGGGCCGTGGCGTACTGGAGCTACCAGCGCAGCGCGCGCATCATCTTCGGTGATGACCAGGACGACCGGCGACCGAAGCGCTAGGGCCGCACGCATGCTCCTGTAGCGCCGAGCCATGCTCGGCTGCACTTCGCGCGGTTTGCAGAAGCCGAGCATGGGCTCGGCTCTACGGCGCCTTCGGTTTCGGGTACCACAGTGCGTTGACGATTACCCAGCGCTGGTCGAAGCGCCCCATGTGGAAGTAGTCGACAAACCACGGCGTTTCCAGCCGCACCGACGCCGCGTTGCCGGTCACGTCCAGCACCGTGCAGCGGCGGTCCCATTGATCCTTCGGGGTCTTCAACGCGCCCTGCTTCGTCAGCGAGACCAGTTCTTCCTTCGACATACGGCGCAGGCCCAGGCGTTCGTCAGGTGTATCGCCGAGCACAGCGCGCTTGGCCAGGTCCGGGTGCAGGGAGCGGGCGACGCGCTGCGGGTCGGCTTCCAGCTGGCCATCGACATAGTCGTGGCAGGTGGTTTCGATGGCCGCGAGGGTGGCCGGGTCGGCGGCGGGGCTCGTTGCTGCGGAAAGAGCGAACAGCAGGGCGATCGTGGACATCCGGGTCTCCAGCGCTGAGGGCTGGGCGATCATGGCATGTGCAAGCCGCATCCACGCATGGCGTGGATCTACTGTAGAGCCGGGCCCATGCTCGGCTTCACCATCAGGCAGCAGCAACAACAGCCGAGCGTGGGCTCGGCTCTACAGAAGCGCGGGATCCGGTGCCTGCAGCCAGGCCAGCTTGCGTTCGCGCGGCTGCTGCTTGAGCTGCCATTCGGCCCGTGACGCGGCGGCCCGGTCCGGGTACTTGCGCACGGCCAGCACGCGCAGCGGTGGCCGCGCCCGGGTGTAGCGCGCGCCCTTGCCGGCCTGGTGGGCGGCGAAACGCGCGTCCACGTCGGTGCTGATGCCAGCGTAATAGCTGCCGTCGCGGCATTCGAGCAGGTACAGGAACCAGGGGCGGAGGGACGGGGCCATGCCCGGATTATGCCGTGCTGCACTGCAGCGGATATACTGGCACCCGAATGCAGGAGAGAGGCGCCGCGCTGGCGCCCGCCGAAGGCGCAGGCTCCCATGATCGCTCAGGCCGGTGGGCTGGAATCCCACCAACCATGCATTCGACTCGCCGAGCTGGAGAGAGGTCACCGGGCACGCCCGGGACGATCCGCCGAAGGGGCACGCGGCCTACGCCGCTGAACTCTCAGGCAAAAGGACAGCGGGAGCGGCACCGGTCATCGTCATCCCGTCATTGCGCAGGCAGTGGCGGTAGTCGCGCATGGCCGGCCCCACCGCGCCCGGAGCCTGTCCCATGCTGCTGTCCATCATCTACCTGATTGCCATTTCCGCCGAGGCCATGACTGGCGCACTGTCCGCAGGCCGCCGCCGCATGGACCTGTTCGGTGTGGTCATGATCGCCTGCGTCACCGCCCTCGGCGGCGGATCACTGCGCGACATCCTGCTCGGCCACTATCCGCTGGGCTGGGTGAAGCATCCCGAGTACCTGGGCTTCACCGTATGCGCGGCGCTGATCGCCACCTGGGTCGCACGTTGGATGCACCACTTCCGCCGCACCTTCCTGGTGCTCGACGGCCTGGGCCTGATCGCCTTCACCCTGATCGGCTGCTCGATCGCGCGCGAGGCCGGCCATGCCATGCCCATCGTGCTGATTGCCGGCATGCTGACCGGCGCGTTCGGCGGCGTGCTGCGCGACATCCTCTGCAACGAGGTACCACTCATCTTCCAGAAGGAGCTGTACGCGATCATCGCGCTGCTGACCGGCGCGGCCTACCTGTTGCTGCTGCACTGGGGCGTGGCCGATGCCACCGCAATCCTGTGCTGCCTCGGCGGCGGCTTCGCGCTGCGCCTGCTGGCGATTCACTACCGCTGGGAAATGCCGAAGTTCGTGTACCACGACGAAGTGCATTGAAGTTCGCGTTCTCCACGTCGCCCAGCGCTTGTTGCCGTGTTGCGTTGGGACGCTGTCTCCAGCGCCGCGGCGCCCATCTGGTCCCTCAGTGGCGGACCACGAATCCCCCCGAGCGCCCACTGGACGGCGCCCGCAGCTCTTCATCGAATGCATCCTTGATCGCGTTGATCGCCGCGCCGCGGTCCATCCCGCCACTCACGACCAGAGCATCTGCGACATGCTGGGCGACGTCTGCCAGGATGCGTCCCCACGCATGCTCCTCTCGAATGCCAGGACGATCGCCATACAGGCCAACGTTCAGCGAAGCATGCAATCCCCGTTCGGCAATCCACACGCGGATCATCTCGATGGAATCCTCATCGCGCTGTGCGGCTTCTGGAATGATCAGTTCTTTCATGGCTGCGGCCACCAAACAGGAAGTGGCATTGTGACGTGACCTGGAGCGTACGTGGAGCGGATCTTCTACAAAGCCCCGCGCTTCGCGGGCTCGACGCTACATGAAGGCCCCATCCATCGTTCTCACCACCCCGGCGATGTACCTGGCGCTGTCGCTCATGCGCAGCGCCAGGCGCATCGCCGGTGCAGATGGGCCGGTCTCCAACTCCGACCGGCCCTGATCGCGGCCGCACCCCCGCAGGCGCTGGCCGCCATCCACACACGTGCCGCACTCAAGCGGCTTCGGACACCTTTACGTCGCGACGGGCGCGCACGGCCGCAGCCAGTCGCTCCAGCACCGTCACGGTGGTGTCCCAGTCGATGCAGCCATCGGTGATGCTCTGCCCGTAGACCAGTGGCTGGCCTTCCACCAGTTCCTGGCGACCACCAACCAGATGGCTCTCGATCATCACGCCAACGATGCGCTGTTCGCCGTCTTCCAGCTGAACGGCGATGTCGTCGATCACCTTCGGCTGGTTCTCCGGATTCTTCAGGCTGTTGGCATGGCTGGCGTCGATCATCAGGCGCGCTGGCAGCTTGGCCTTGGCCAGCACCTGGCAGGCCTCGGCGACGCTGCCCGCATCGTAGTTCGGCTGCTTGCCGCCGCGCAGGATCACATGGCAGTCGGGGTTGCCGGTGGTCGACACGATGGCGGTGCCGCCCTGCTTGGTGACCGACAGGAAGTGATGCGGATTGGACGCAGCACCCACCGCGTCAGCGGCGATCTTCACGTTGCCATCGGTGCCATTCTTGAAGCCGACCGGGCACGACAACCCCGAGGCCAGCTCGCGATGCACCTGGCTTTCAGTGGTGCGTGCGCCGATCGCGCCCCATGCCACCAGGTCGGCGATGTACTGCGGCGAGATCACGTCAAGGAACTCGACACCGGCCGGCAGGCCCAGCTTGTTGATGTCGCGCAGCAGGCCGCGTGCGATGCGCAGGCCCTTGTCGATCCTGAAGCTGCCGTCCAGGTCCGGATCGTTGATCAGGCCCTTCCAGCCCACCGTGGTGCGCGGCTTCTCGAAGTACACGCGCATGACGATTTCCAGTTCACCGGCCAGCGCGTCGCGCAGCGGCTTCAGGCGCTGGGCGTACTCGATGGCGGCCTTCGGGTCGTGGATCGAGCACGGGCCTACCACCACTGCCAGGCGGTCGTCGCGGCCATGCAGGATCTGGTGCAGGGCCGCGCGCGAGGCGCTGACGGTGTCGGAGGCTTCATCGTCACAGGGCAGCATCGCCAGCAGCTGGGCAGGCGGTGTCAGCGGTTCGATGGTGCGGATACGCAGGTCGTCGGTGTGCGGGGGCATTGCGGGAGATCTCCGGAACGTTGGGGGTCCCCAGCGTGGCGGCATGAAAAAAGCCGCCAGGTTCGCTGGCGGCTTTCGGGAATGCGTCTGAAGCTTTCTTCAGGGTGAGCGCAGTCCTTCCTCCGCCAGTGGCTTCGGAAAGTAATACCAGTAAAAGCGGGTGGCGGCTGCGTTCATGGGATCTATTGATAACACAGCTTTTGCGCAGTGCAAAATGTTTCATACGCAACTGGGGACGCGGTTCAGCGAGATGCGCGCCAGCCCGGCCTACGCGGCGGCAACCACGCAACGTTGCTCATTTGCCATGCACTTCCACGTCCAGCAGCAGGCCCTCATGGATGTCGACCCAGCGTTCCAGCACGCGATCCAGTTCCTGCCGGGCCTCGTCCAGCTGCTCGGGGTTGAGCAGGGAACGCGCGGTGTAGAGGTCGGAAACCAACCGCCGCAGGGCCGATTCCTGGATGGCCACCGACGGCCCCTCCAGCCCCGGCAACTGCAACGCCGGGCAGTCGCCAAGAGGGCCGAACAGCGTGACCTGGAGCGTGCTCTGCATGATCGACTTCCCTGCGGATGGACATGGGCAATGTCCTGTTTACCGCGTCCGGGTGACAGGCGCATGTGCCACCCATGCCGAGGACCGGGATCTGCCGGCGTCTGCCGCCCCGCTACAAGGAGGCCAGGTCGGCCAAGTGCTGGGCCATGCTGTCCATCGCGCCTACCGCATGGGTGGTGGTGAAGTACTCATGCCAGCCGGTAGCGGCAATGCCAGCCACCAGCGCATCGACCTCCTCGCGGCTCGCGCAGCGCCAGACCGCATAGAACTGTTCATCGCTGCTATGCGGTACGTCCCTGGCAATGCGGCCCATCGCCAGCGGCGTGATGCGGGCTGGATCGAACTGCTGCATGCCGGCGCCAATACGGGCGAAGAAGGCATTCCGCTGCTCGGGCGGCAGTGTGGTCCAGGCCGGCGTGGCGGTATAGAGCTCGATGAAGGTGTGCGACATGGTGGTTCTTCCTTGAGGTTGACGGGGTTGCGGGTTTGTCGGCCAGCATCCGGCACTACCGGAGCGAGCGCAGTGCGCGTTTGCGGATGTAGGCGTTGGCGTCGCTGTGGCGCTCGTGCTGCCAACGCGTGCACAGCACGCGCAGCCACTTCGGCTGAGTCTTGCCGGCATCATTGAGCCAGTTGCCGACCGAATCCTGCACGTAGCGTTCCGGGTCGTCAGCCAGTGCTTCCAGCATCGGCAATGCATGTCCAGGGTGCTGCTTGAACAGCGCGATATGTGTGGCCCAGACACCGCGCGGACGCAGTGCTTCGCAGGCGAAGCGGCGCAGGTACGGCGAAGTTTCCTGTGTCCACGGTTGCAGGTACTCAAGCGCCTGCATCGGCGCGGCAACGATGTTCATGCGTAGCGCCAGCCACGCCCATTCGCGCACACCGAAGTGTGGATCATCGGCCAGCGCGCGCATCTGCTGCAGCTTCTCTGCCAACGTCGCGGGGACATCGCTGCCGATCAGATAGCAGGCCCAGCCGCGCACGGTGTCGGACGCATGGTCCTGCCATTGCACGGGATCACCCTGCCCCGCCTCACGCAGCAGTTGCGCAGCCAAGGCCATGCGCAGTGTGATGCCCTTGCCTGAGGCATCCTGCATGCGTTGCAGCGCTTCCGGTGCAAGCGCAGGCGCCACCACCTGCAGCAGCGCGGCGAAATCCACTGCCAGGCATTCGGCCAGATGGGTGGTGGGGGCATGGCCGGTGTTGAGTGCATGCAGCCGTTGCGCCGCGATCGCCGGGCTCATGCTGCACGTTCTCGTCCAGCATCGGTGTGCTGCCAGACCTTGTGCAGCAACTGCGACAGCTGTTGCTGTTCATCCGTATCCAACCCATTGAACAGGCCACCGATCCATTGCGTGTGCTGCTCGAACAACGTCCCAGCCAGGCGCGTTCCCTGCGCAGTCAACACGATCTGGAGGCGACGGCCATCTTCGGCATCGCTGCGCCGCTGCAGCAGGCCTTCGCGTTGCAGGCCATCGAGCAGGCCGCTGATGGTGGCGCGGGTCACGCCGGCGCGCTCGGCCAGTTCGTGCGGGGGCAACGTGCCGCCGGCGCCATGCAGCAGGAACAGCACGATGAAGCGGGCTTCACTGAGCCCGTGCGGTGCGAGACGGGTGGCGCAGTCGCGGTCGATGGCGGTGGACAGGGAAAGCAGCTGGAAGCACAGTCGCAGCTGCGCGATGTTGGCTTGCCCGCGTCGCTGCGCCTCATCCATCAGGGCATGGTGCTTGGGTTCGATCATCCTATGAAAGACGCATGATTAGGCGCCTAATCATAAATCGGGACATCTGATCCAGGCAAGCCGGGAAGGCGTTTCAGCAAGCGCTTCCCAGCAGCAGGCGCGCGATCAGTCCACCACCCTCCCGGTGCAGCAGCTGCAGTTCGCCCGCATGCCGCCGCGCCACGTTGGCGGCGACCGCCAGGCCCAGCCCGGCCCCACCCGTGGCGCGGCTGCGTGAGCTCTCGCTGCGCTGGAAGGGCTGCAGCAGGCGGGTGCGGTCGGCCTCATCGATGCCTGGACCGCGATCCATCACGTCAAGGTGCGCCACGTTGCCGCACACGGCTGCCCGCAGTTGTACCGCCCCCGCGTAGCGATCGGCGTTGTCGATGAGATTGTCGATCGCCCGTCGCAGCAGTAGCGCATCCCCCTGCCACCGCAACGTATCCGGCCCGTCGAAGGAGATGTCGATGCCCCGCAGCAGTGCGCTCTGCACGCACTCCTCCAGCAACACGGCCAGATCCAGCGGATGCATCTGCAAGGGCTGCAGCTCACCACGCGCGTAGTCGAGAACCTGCTCGATCATCGCGTCCATG
Organism: Stenotrophomonas sp. GD03819; assembly: GCF_029841665.1. NCBI lineage: Bacteria > Pseudomonadati > Pseudomonadota > Gammaproteobacteria > Lysobacterales > Lysobacteraceae > Stenotrophomonas > Stenotrophomonas sp. GD03819. The sequence continues at coordinate 73,400 of NZ_JAOCEW010000006.1, read as the reverse complement.
CGCTCGATGTCGGCCACCATCCGCGCCGCCTGTTGCGGTGGCGCGAACTCCGCACGCAGGCGCAGGCCGGTCAACGGTGTGCGCAGATCATGCGCGACGGCGGCCAGCATGCGGGTCATCTCCTGCGCCTGTTCGTGCAGCCGCTCGCGCCCGGCACTGATCGCGCGGGCCAGAACCTGCACCTCGCACGGACCATCGTCCGGAAGCGGTGTACTGGCCTGCAGGTCCACGTTGGCGCTGGCCTCGGCCAGCCGCCGCAGGGGCCGGCCGAGGCGGATTGACGCCCATGCCGCCAGTGGTGCCAGCAGCACGGTTCCTGCCACCAGCGCCAGCACGACCTGCCGGCGCCATGCCGCCAGATCGCTGTGGTCGCTGCCCACCACCTGCCACCGACCATCTGCCTGGCGCACTGCCAGTTCGAACGGCGTCCACTGCATTGCGGTCAGCACCGCGACCTGTGCCTGCAACGCGTCCGCGCGCGCTTTGGCGTCAAGCACGGCCCCGCCTTCGATGACCTGCACCTCCGGCGCCTTGCTCCGCCTGCCCCAGACCAGCTTCACATGCTCCAGCGGCTGGCGCAGCTGCGCGGCAACCAGGTGGGTGAGCCAGTCATTGCTGGTGCCCTCCGGCGCAGACGCGCGGGTTTCGAGATGCAGGCCCAGCGCCGCGGCCGACCGTTCACCGCGCAATACCTGAATGGCTTGGTCCAGGCGCATCGGCGGCGGTGGCGGCCGCGGCATCCAGCCGACCACCGCCACACTGACCAAGGTGGCCAGCACCAGGCTTGCCAGCGCCAGCATCGCGATCCAGCGCGCGGTGGACCAGCGCGCCCTCACAGCACCTGCACCTCAGCGTCGAAGCGATAGCCTTCGCCGCGCAGCGTCTGTACCAGTGCCTCGGCACCCGGTGCGGCGTGGCCCAGCTTGCGTCGAAGGCGACTGATCGCCAGATCAACGGCGCGGTCGACGCTCTCGCTGTCCTCACCGCGGGTCAGGGACATCAGCTGCTCGCGCCCCAACACGCGCCCGGCGCGCTCGGCCAGCGCCAGCAGCAGAGCGAACTCGCCGCGGCTGAGCGCCAGTTCGCTGCCATCGGGTGCAAGCAGGCGGCGCTGATCGGGCAGCAATCGCCAGCCGGAAAAGCGCAGCTCGCTGGCCACCTGGGTACGCAGCTTGTCCTGGCGGCGTAGCAGGGCGCGGACCCGCGCCAGCAGTTCGCGTGGGTCGAAGGGCTTGGCCAGATAGTCATCGGCTCCCATTTCCAGACCGATCACCCGGTCCGGCGCTGTTCCCATCGCCGACAGCATCAGGATGGGGATGGCCCGCGCCTGTAGCCGGCGGCACACCGACAGGCCGTCCTCGCCGGGCATCATCCAGTCGAGCACGATCAGGTCCGGACGTTCGACTTGCAGCAGCACATCCAGCGCCGCCGCGTCGGCAGCCACTCGCACGTGGTAGCCATGCAGCAGCAGGCAGTCGGCAATGGCATCACGGATGCTGGCATCGTCATCGACAACGATGACCCGGGCGGGAGTGTTCATGCGGCCAGTATCGTGCAGGCGTGTATCAGGACGGTATCAACACCGATGTTCCGGTGATACGCCGCTGCGCGCCAATGGACCTCCGCATTCACTCTGGAGTTTCCTGTGCGCCTCACCTTGCTGCCCCTGTTTGCTGCCGCCTTCCCCACGCTGGCCGCCGACACCCCCGAACATGTGCTGCCGATGTGGATGCAGGGCGGCCACCCGACGGTAGCGCTCTCGCTGGATGGTCAAGCCGAGCCGCTGCGCTTCGTGGTCGACAGTGCAGCCGGGGCCACGCTCATCGATGGGCGTGTGGCACGCCGCTACGGCCTGGTCGATGGAAAGGCCGACGTTTCCACTGCCCAAGGCGCCAGTGCCTCGGGGGCACAGCTGAGGCGCACGCGCACTACCACCTGGCAGCTGGGTAGCTGGCAGCTGCGGGCCAGCGCACTGCAGGCTGATCTGGGGTCACTGTCCGGGGGCGACGACCCTGCCATCGACGGCCTCGTCGGCAACGACCTGACCGCGCGCTGGGACACCCGCTGGGACTTCGCTCGAGGTGAGCTATCGCTGTCGAGGACCGGCACTCTCCGCTTCGACGATGACAGCTGCCAGGCCAACGCGCTGCAGGACCGCACTGAAGGCCTGCGCGATTTTGGATTCATCACCCTCACCTTGGACGGAACGAACGTCGCCGCTGTTGCCGTGGTCGATACCGGCGCGGCGCAGACCGTACTCAACAATGCCGCCGCGCACGCGCTCGGGTTGCGTACTGATGGAAGCGATCCCCGCCTGCGCAAGCGAAGCAAGGGCACCGAAGGCCTCGGCGGCAAGCCGCACCCGACCTGGCTGTACACCCTGCCCGGCATGCGCAGCACCGCCTGGCAGCACCCGGCCATGGAGGTCAGGATCAGCGAGCTGCCCGTGTTCAAGGCCATTGGCCTGGACACCCGCCCGGCTCTGATCCTTGGCGCCGATGCCATGCGTGGCGGCCAGGTCGACATCAGCACAGGTGCCGCGCGGATCTGCCTGCGCCGCCAAGCGGCCACGTGACCCTGGGGCCATGACGTGTGCGGCGGGCCGGCGTAGCATCGCGCCACGTCCCACCAGGAGGTTCACGCATGCGCCGTGCTGCCCTGTTGTTGCTGACGCTGTTCCCGCTGGCCGTGCTGGCCGCGCCGCCCCCGTTACCCACCCCGGCCCACATCGACGCCGAAGCCCATCGCTTGATGCATGCCGCCCACGCGCGCGGCATGGCGCTGGCGGTGATAGATGGCGGCAGGGTGGTGCATGTGGCCGCCTACGGCGAGCGAAATGCCGCAGGCGAACCGCTGCGCACCGATACCGTGATGTACGCCGCGTCGCTGACCAAGATGGCGTTCGGCCATCTGGTCGCACAGTTGGCGCAGGACCGGAGGATCGAGCTGGATGCCAGCATTGCTGCGGCGCTGGACACGCCCCTGCCGGAATATCCGCCGGAGCCGAAGAAGTACGCCGACTACCGTGTGCTGGCCGACGATGCGCGCTGGCGCCAGCTCACCCCGCGCCTGCTGCTCAACCATTCCAGTGGCTTTGCCAACTTCGGCTTCCTGGAGCCCGATGGGCGCCTGAAGTTCCACTTTGATCCGGGTAGTCGATATGGGTATTCCGGAGAGGGACTGATCCTGCTGCAGTTCGTGATCGAACGCGGGCGGCTGGGCGAGGATGTGGGCGCGTTGATGCAGCAGCGGGTGTTCGACCGCTTCGGCATGACCCGCACCAGCATGATGTGGCGCGAGGATTTCGTCGCCAACCTGGCCGATGGCTGGACGGCGGAAGGTGTGGCCGAACCGCATGATGAGCGCAGCCGCGTACGTGCGGCAGGGTCCATGGATACCACCATTGCCGACATGGCCCGCTTCGCCGCCGGTTACGTGCGTGGCGACGGGCTATCCGCACCGATGCGCAGGGAGCTGGTGCGGCCGCAGCTGCCCATCACCACGGCCAGCCAGTTCCCCACCCTGCAACCGGAGTTGCCGAAGGCGCAGCAACGCAAGGACCTGGCGGCAGGTCTGGGCGTGGTGACGTTTCTCGGCCCGCAGGGCGCAGGCTTCTACAAGGGCGGCCACGACGATGCAGTGGGCAACACGCTGGTATGCGTGGAGCAGCACCAGCGCTGCGTGGTGATCCTGGGCAACGATGTGCGGGCAGAGGCGGCCTTCCCGGCCCTGGTAGCGTTTGTGCTGGGCGACACCGGCGTGCCGTGGCAGTGGGAGTACGGCGCGGCGAAGGCGTTCGTCAGATGATCGAAGCGTTGCCGTTGCACACAGGTCCCGCAGTCGTGCAGCATGCAGACACGGACGCAATGCAGGAGACAGGATGAATCGCCCAGAGATCGATGCCATTGCCGAAGCGGTGTTGCAGCCGGATGCACGGCGCCTGCGCATCGCCGCACGCCATCGCCAGGCTGCACATCGGCAGCGGCGGCAGCGGGTGGGCGCCGGCGCCAGCCTGATCGGCATGGCGGCGGGCCTGCTGCTTGCGCCGATCACGGAGCTGCCGTGGGTACAGGGCATGATCGCGGGTGGCGCGCTGGCCCTGCTGGCGGCCCACCTGTGGCTGCAGCGGCGCGAGGGCCGCGCGTAGATACCCGCCTGGGAGCGGTATCCACGCATGGCGTGGATCTGATTCGATTCCGACCGGCCCCAAAAAAAACCCCGCCTTCCGGCGGGGTTTTTCATTGCATCGGTAACGCGGGGACTTAGAAGTCCATGCCGCCCATGCCACCCATGCCACCCATGCCACCGGCGCCGCCCATGGCCGGCTCGTCCTTCTTCGGAGCTTCGGCAACCATGGCTTCGGTCGTGATCATCAGGCCAGCGATCGAGGCTGCGTTCTGCAGCGCCGAACGGGTCACCTTGGTCGGGTCCAGGATGCCGAACTGCAGCATGTCGCCGAACTCGCCGGTGGCGGCGTTGTAGCCGAAGCTGCCGGTGCCTTCCTTGACCTTGTTGATGATGACCGACGGCTCGTCACCGGCGTTGGCAACGATCTCGCGCAGCGGGGCTTCCATCGCACGCAGGGCGATCTGGATGCCGTGGTTCTGGTCTTCGTTGGCGCCCTTCAGGCCGGCCAGCGCGGTGATCGCGCGGACCAGCGCAACGCCGCCGCCCGGAACCACGCCTTCTTCAACGGCCGCACGGGTGGCGTGCAGGGCGTCGTCGACGCGATCCTTCTTTTCCTTCATTTCGATTTCGGTCGAGGCGCCGACCTTGATCACGGCAACACCGCCGGCCAGCTTGGCCACGCGTTCCTGCAGCTTCTCGCGGTCGTAATCCGAAGAGGTGTCCTGGATCTGGGTCTTGATCTGCGCCACGCGTGCATCAACGTTGGCCTTGTCGCCGACGCCGTCGATGATGGTGGTGTTCTCCTTGGAGACCTGCACCTTCTTGGCGCGGCCCAGGTCCTTGATGGTGGCCTTCTCGAGCGACAGGCCGACTTCTTCGGAGATCACGGTGCCGCCGGTCAGCACGGCCATGTCTTCCAGCATCGCCTTGCGACGGTCGCCGAAGCCCGGCGCCTTGACGGCCACGACCTTGACGATGCCACGGATGGTGTTGACGACCAGGGTGGCCAGCGCTTCGCCTTCAACTTCCTCGGCCACGATCAGCAGCGGCTTGCCGGCCTTGGCGACGCCTTCCAGCACCGGCAGCAGGTCGCGGACGTTGGAGATCTTCTTGTCGTGCAGCAGGATGAACGGGTCATCCAGGTCAGCGGTCTGCGACTGCTGGTTGTTGATGAAGTAAGGCGACAGGTAGCCGCGGTCGAACTGCATGCCCTTGACCACGTCCAGCTCGTTGTCCAGGCCCGAGCCTTCTTCAACGGTGATGACGCCTTCCTTGCCGACTTCCTTCATCGCGTCAGCGATGATCTGGCCGATCGACTCGTCCGAGTTGGCCGAGATGGTACCGACCTGGGCGATCGCCTTGTCGTCGGCGGTCGGCTTGGAGATGTTCTTCAGCTCGGCCACGGCGGCCGAAACGGCCTTGTCGATACCGCGCTTGAGGTCCATCGGGTTCATGCCGGCGGCCACAGCCTTGGCGCCTTCGCGGATCAGGGCCTGGGCCAGCACGGTGGCGGTGGTGGTGCCGTCGCCCGCGTCGTCGTTGGTGCGGGAAGCAACTTCCTTCACCATCTGCGCGCCCATGTTCTCGAACTTGTCAGCCAGTTCGATTTCCTTGGCGACGGAGACGCCGTCCTTGGTGATGGTCGGCGCGCCGAAGCTCTTTTCCAGCACGACGTTGCGGCCCTTCGGGCCCAGGGTGGCCTTGACGGCATTGGCGAGAACGTTGACGCCGCGCACCATGCGCGAACGGGCGTCTTCACCGAAACGAATATCCTTGGCAGCCATTGCGATTACCTCGATGTTTGCGCCGGGCCGGGCCCGGCGACGAAAAGGGATGTCTTACAGAAAAGCAGGTCGCGCCGAGGCTCAGCCGATGATGGCGAGCACGTCGTCTTCGCGCAGGACCTTGTACTCGACGCCTTCGCTCTTGTACGAGCTGCCGGCGTACTGGCCGTAGATGACCTTGTCGCCAACCTTCAGCGACGGCGCGCGCACGTTGCCGTTGTCCAGCGGCTTGCCCGGGCCGACGGCCACAACTTCACCCTTGGTGGACTTTTCCTTGGCCGAGTCGGGGATGACGATGCCACCGGCGGAGATTTCGTCGGCTTCGATCGGCTTGACCACAACGCGGTCGTGCAGCGGCTTGATGCTCATGAGAGACCTCTTAAGTTATTGATTGGTCTGAAAAAGTCCGGCGATGTTAGCAGTCACACCAGGCGAGTGCCAGCAACGCGCGTGAAAAAGCCCGACAAGTCGGGAGCACGACAGAGATGGAGACCTCCACAGGCCTTTCAAGGGCCGATCCCGAAATTTTTCTCGGGACCGGGAAACCTGCCTCCCTGCGTGGACGCCTGTATAGGGATGCAGTGCGGCAAGCCAAGGGGGCAAGGGGTGCTATTTAGTGATAGATGTCCCACTGTCAGATATCTGACGTTCATTTACGACAAAGTGTCACTGGATCGGCCTTAGGCTCGGCCGCGCATTCCCAATCACAAGGAGTAGTCGATGCGATTGCTGTCCCCGCTTGCCGCCGCCTGCCTGCTGGCGCTGGCCGCCGCGCCGGCCCAGGCCGAGGTCTTCATCAACGAACTGCATTACGACGACAGCACCGCCGCCGGTGACGTCGGCGAAGCCATCGAAGTGGTCGCTACCGCGGGCGAGGACCTGTCCGGCTACCGCCTCTACCTCTACAACGGCAGCAATCCTTCGGCCGCCACGGTCTACGCCAACAACCCGGTTCCGGCCGGCACCGCCGCCGGTTGCGGCAGCGCCACCCTGGCCGTGGTCAGCTACCCGACCAACGGCCTCCAGAACGGCCCGAACGACGGCATCGCCCTGGTCGATGCCAGCGGCAAGGTGGTCCAGTTCCTCAGCTACGAGGGCGCCATCACCGCCTCCGGTGGCCCTGCCGCCGGCATGACCAGCCAGAACATCCCGGTGGCCGAGACCAACAGCACCGCGCCGGGCACCTCGCTGCAGCTGACCGGCAGCGGCAGCCAATACGCCCACTTCACCTGGGCCGAATCGGCCGGGCAGACGTTTGGCAGCTGCAACAACGGCCAGACCTTCAGCGGCGGCGGCACCCCGGGCCCGAACACGCCGCCGTCGGTCTCCACCACCACCCCGGCACAGGGCAGCAGCACCTTCCCGGCCGCGGCCGATCTAGAAGTGGTGTTCAGCGAAACCGTGAACCTGGCCAGTGGCGCATTCGCGCTGAGCTGCGGCACCTCCGGCAGCGTGCCGCTGACCTTCCCGGCCAGCGGCCGCAGCGTGAAACTGTCCACCAACACCGCGCTGGTGGCCGGTGAAGCCTGCCGCTTCGATATCCGCGCCGCGCGCATCACCGACCTGCAGGGCGCGCATCCGGCGGCCGACAGCCGCATCGCGTTCACCGTGGCCAGCACCGGCGGCAACCCCGACCCGGGCAATCCGGGTGTACCGGCCGGCTATTACTCAAAGGTCAACACCAGCAGCCCCAGCCAGCTGCGCTGCTCGCTGCACGCCACCATAAAGGGCCATACCGCCTATCCGTACAGCGGCTCGGGCACCAGCACCTGGACCATCCTGGAAATCGCCGACGAGGATCCGAACAATTCCGGCAGGATCCTGGATGCGTATCGCAACCGCAGCTACGCCAAGGTGACCGACCGCGCCGGCAGCGGCAGTGGCCTGAAGTACAACCGCGAGCACACCTGGCCGAACTCGCTGGGCTTTGCCAGCACCACCGGCGACAAGGGCCTGCCGTACGCGCCGTACACCGACACCCACATGCTGTACCTGACCGATGCGCAGTGGAACGCCGACCGTGGCAACAAGCCGTTCGGCAAGTGCGACGCCAACTGCGGCGAGCGCGCCACCGAGGCCAACAACGGCCAGGGCGGCGGCAGCGGCGGTTACCCGGGCAACTCCAACTGGGTACGCACGCCGGACGGCAACACCGGCACCTTCGAGGTGTGGGGCAAGCGCAAGGGCGACATGGCGCGTGCGGTGCTGTACATGGCCATCCGCTACGAGGGCGGCAAGGATGCAGCCACCGGCCAGTCCGAGCCGGACCTGGAGCTGACCGACGACCGCAGCAAGATCGTCAAGACCAGCAGTTCGCCGGCCTACATGGGCCTGCTGTCCACGCTGATCGACTGGCACCTGTCCGATCCGCCGGATGATGCCGAACGTGCGCGCAATGACGTGATCTACAGCTTCCAGGGCAACCGCAATCCGTTCATCGACCACCCCGAGTGGGCGACCCCGGGCCTGTTCACCTCGGCCAAGCCGGCTACCTGCCATCTGGCCAACTGACCGCGCAACGCAGCGGTCCACTGCCGCCGCCGGGCCCTGACCCGGCGGCGGCCCTATACTCGACGGTCATGTCGACCGTCGATCCCGTCCTGCTGCTGTTGACCACCTGCCCGGACCGGGCCAGTGCCGAGCGCATCGCGCACGCGCTGGTCGGCGAGCGCCTGGCCGCGTGCGTGACCCGCCTCGATGGCGCGCAGTCGACCTACCGCTGGCAGGGCGAGGTGACCACCGACGCCGAGCTGCAACTGCTGGTGAAGACCACCGCAAGCCGCGTCGATGACGCGATTGCCCGGATCGTCGAACTGCATCCGTATGAACTCCCGGAGTGCATCGCGGTCGAAACCCGGGCCGGCCTGCCGGCGTATCTGGACTGGATCCGGGCACAGACCCGAGAGGACACTGATTGAAGACTCTGTTTGCGCGTGGCGCCGCCTTGTGCGCCCTGATGTGGCTCTCGCTGCCCGCCTTCGCCCTGGATGAGAAGGACCTGCTGCCGGTGGACCAGGCGTTCGCGCTGACCGCCACCGCCCCCGAACGCGGCCAGGTGCAACTGCAGTTCAAGATCGCACCCGGCTACTACCTGTATCGCCACCGCACCAGCGTCAAGGCTGATCCGGCGTTCAACGCTGGCGCGCTGCAGATGCCCAAGGGCGACAAGCACCACGACGATTTCTTCGGCGAAGTCGAAACCTATCGCGAACGCCTGCAGGCCACCCTGCCCGGCACGCCGACCGACGCCGTCGGCACCATCAGCCTGGAAGTGCGTTACCAGGGCTGCGCCGATGCCGGTGTCTGCTACCCGCCGCAGAAGCGCGTGGTGCAGGTCACCCTGCCCGGTAGCGGCGCACAGGCCGCGGCGCCGGCCACGCGTGCCGGCGCCACCAGCCCGTTCAACAACCCGCTGGCCGGTGCCGGCAACAGCGGCGGCCTGCGCCTGCCGGGTGCCGCCAGCAACAGCCAGGCGCTGCCGCTTCCTTCGGAGCAGGCGTTCGGCTTCGACGCCATCGCCAGTGACGGCAACACCCTGCTGCTGCGCTTCAGCCCGGCGCCGGGCTACTACCTGTATCGCGACCGCACTTCGGTGAAGCTGGACGGCAGCACCGGCGTGCTGGCCGACAAGCTGCGCTGGCCGGCCGCACAGTCGCATCGGGACGAGCATTTCGGCGATGTCTCGGTCTACTTCAACCAGGTGGAAGTGCCGCTGCCGCTGCGCCGCGCCGTCGCCGATGCGGTCGACAGCACCCTGGTGGTGACGTTCCAGGGCTGCCAGACCGATGGCATCTGCTACCCGCCGATGTCCCGCCGGGTGAAGCTGTCGATCCCGGTCGGCAAGATCAACGCCAGCACCGATCAGTCGCCGCCGCGCAACGAGGTGATCAGTCCGCTGCCTACCGCCAGCGGCGCACCACGCGAAGCCGCCAACGGCGCCCCGTTGCGCCTGCTGCCGACGGTGCCCAATACGGATGCCAGCACCCCGGCCGTTGCAGGCGCCGAAAATGGCAATGAGTTCGCTGCCGATGCGCGCGGTGACAACGCCCTGCGCACGCGCCCACCGGCGACCACGCCGAATCCGGACCGTTCGTTCGTTTGGGTGCTGCTGCTGGCCCTGGCCGGTGGCCTGGTACTGAACCTGATGCCCTGCGTGCTGCCGATCCTCTCGCTGAAGGTGCTGAGCCTGGCGCAGAGTGGCGAAAGCCCGCAGCGCGCGCGCAGCCACGCCCTCTGGTACACGTTGGGCGTACTGGTCGCGTTCGCGGTGATCGGCGCGTTGATGGTCGGCCTGCGCGCGATCGGCAACGCCGTCGGCATCGGCTTCCAGCTGCAGCACCCGGGCGTGGTGGCAGTGCTGGCCTACATCATGTTCGCGGTGGGCCTGAGCCTGTCCGGCGTATTCACCCTCGGCGGTGGTATCGGCAACCTGGGCCAGTCGCTGGCCAGCCGCAGTGGCCCGGCCGGTGACTTCTTCACCGGTGCGCTGGCCTGCGTGGTCGGCAGTGCCTGCGTCGGCCCGTTCATGGGCGGCGCGATCGCCTACGCGTTCATTGCCCCGCCGCTGAAGGCGATGACCGTGTTCCTGTTCCTCGGCCTGGGTCTGGCGCTGCCGTTCCTGCTGATCGGCTTCGTGCCGGCACTGGCGCGCCGCCTGCCCAAGCCGGGCCCGTGGATGGAGACGCTCAAGCACGTGCTGGCCTTCCCGATGTACGCCACCGCGCTGTGGCTGCTGTGGGTGCTGGGCAAGCAGCGTGGCGTGGACGGCATGGCGCTGGTGCTGGGTGGCCTGCTGCTGCTGGCCTTCGGCCTGTGGCTATTCGAGCGCAACCGCTGGACTGGTTCGCGTGCAGTGACCCTGCTCGGCGTGCTGCTGGCGATCGGTGCACTGGTTCCCGCCTGGGGCGTGACCCAGCTGGCACCGCCGGCACGCGCCGCACAGGCCACCAGCGACAACGTGGTCGAGTACTCGCCGCAGTTGCTGGACCGCCTGCGCGCCGACAACCGCGTGGTGTTCGTGAACATGACCGCCGACTGGTGCGTGAGCTGCAAGGCCAACGAGCGCGCCGTGCTGTCGCGGCCGGAGTTCAAGGAACTGCTCAAGCGCACCAACGCGGTGTACATGCGCGGGGACTACACCAACGTCGATCCGCAGATCACCACGTTCCTGGAAGAGCACAAGGCCGTGGGCGTGCCGCTGTACGTGGTGTACGGCCCGGGCGCACCGCCGACCGTGCTGCCGACCCTGCTGACCCAGGCGGTGGTCGAGGAAGCGCTGCTGCGCACCGCACGATGAAGTGGCAACGGCCAGCGCTGCTGTGGACAGCGGTGCTGGCCGCCGGCCTTGGACTGTGGGCCGGGCATCGATTGGCTCCTGCGCCGGCTGCGCCTGAGGCCATGCCAGCGGCGCCCGCCGTTGCGGCTGCGGCACCCGCCTTGCAGGTTGGCGACAGCCTGCCCGCATTGTCGCTGCCCGATCTTGATGGCCGGCCGCTGGACCTGCGCCAGCACGCTGCCGGTCGCCCGCTGTTGATCAATGTCTGGGCCAGCTGGTGCGCTCCGTGCGTGGAAGAAATGCCGGAGCTTGCCCGCTTCGCCCATGCCCAGGGCGACAACGGCGTGCAGGTGCTGGGCCTGGCACTGGATACCCCGGAAGACGTGCGCGGTTTCCTGCAGCGTGTCCCGGTGGATTACCCGATCGTGATCGAGACCCCGGGGCCGCGCGATGCCAGCGTGCAGCTGGGCAATACACAGGGCCTGCTTCCCTACAGCGTGCTGTTCGATGCACAAGGGCGGCTGGTGAAGGCAAAGCTGGGACCATTCGCCCACGGCGAGATCGACAGCTGGGTGAAGTGAGGGGGGTTTTTGCAGGGCTTGCAGCCCTGCACCCGGCTCAATGCAACGCCAACAGCCAAAGCGGGCGTTCCGCGGGTTGGCGGGGCGATGTCGGAGTGCGGGGACGCTGCAAGTACGTCCCTGAAAGCTTGTCAGCCGCATCCATGCGGCTGACACCCCGCACTCCGACACCGCCCCACCTCTGACAGATCTTCGCGGCTGTTGGTAGGTGTCGACCTTGGTCGACACATCTGTCAGATATCGATATTCAGAACGGAGTCAGACCCCGTGCCGACCAACGGTCGGCACCCACCAAAGCAGAACGCCGTTCCGACAGATCGCAGGAAACTGTCGAAGGCGGGGTGGGTCCGGTTGAGGGGGACGGCGCAAGTACGTCCCTGTAGCCTTGGCCACGGCATCCATGCCGCGGACACCCCCGCAACCGGACCCACCCCGCCAACCCACGGAAAGCCAGCTTTTGACGTTGACGTTGCTCCGGCTTGTAGCGGGTGCAGGGCTGCAAAGCCCTGCAACAAAACCCTCCTTGACCGTAGCCCGTCCGCCACGGAGAATTCCGCGACTAATTCTCATTTGCTGTTGCGCAGGATGCGGGCGGCAGCCTTCCTGGCCCTCCTCCTTCGATGTTCAAGAACGTCCTGTTCCAACTGCACTGGCTGCTGGGCATCACCGCCGGCGCCGTACTGGCCGTGATGGGCCTCAGCGGCGCCGTGCTGTCCTTCGAGGATGAACTGCTGCGGGCGGCCAATCCCGGTTTCGCCGAGATTGCCGAGCACCATGCCGACGGTCAGCTTCCGCTTGAACTGAGCGAGCTGGTGCCGCTGCTGCAGGCCGACAGTAATCGCCCCCTGCAGCGCCTGCGCGTGGATGCCACCGGGCTGCGGCCCTCGGTGGCACGCTTCGCCGGTGGCAAGGAACACTGGGTCTACTTCGATCCGTACAGCGGCGAGCGATTCAGCGCCCTGCGCGGGCAGGCGTTCTTCGATTTCGTCGAGGACCTGCATCGCCACCTCGCCGCCGGCGAGCGCGGCAAATGGATCACCGGCAGCTGTGCGATCGCCCTGCTGTTCTTCACCCTGTCCGGCCTCTATCTGCGCTGGCCGCGGCGCTGGTGGCACTGGCGCAGCTGGTTGGCGGTGGAATGGAAGCGCAGCGGCCGTGGCTTCCTGTGGAGCCTGCACTCGGTGGTCGGCACGTGGGTGCTGCTGATCTACCTGATGAGTGCGCTGACCGGCCTGTGGTGGTCCTTCGACTGGTATCGCAGCGCCGCCAACACCCTGCTTGGCGTCGCACCGGCCGCCAAGCACAAGATCGCCACCGGCGCCGCCCTGAACCTGGAACGCGTCGAAGCCACGCTGTACGCACTGCCCGGCGTGCGCACCGGCTACATCGACCTGCGCCTGCCGGAGAAGCCCGGGCAGGCACTGAATGTACGCGTGATGGCCGGTGATCCGTCGCAGCGCGGCGGCCAGCATGACCGCGCGCATGATCTGCTGCAGCTCGACCCAGGCACGGGTGCCACGCTCGATGCCCGCCCCTATGCACGCCAGGGCGTCGGCGCGCAGCTGGCCACCAGCGTGTTCGCGCTCCACTCGGGCAGCTACTTCGGCGTGCCCGGGCGTGTCGTGGTGATGCTCAGCAGTTTGGGCATGAGCCTGTTCTTCATCAGCGGCTGGATGCTCTATCTGGACCGCCGACGCAGCCAGCGCGCTGCGCGTGGCCTGCGCCAGTCGCTGCCAGCAACGCCTGCCGATGGCGGTGGCACGCCGTGGCTGGTGGTGCATGCCAGCCAGAGCGGACTGGGCGAACAACTCGCATGGCGCGCAGCCGCGCAGCTGCAGGCATCCGGTCATGCGGTGCAGGTGCTGCCGCTGGCCCGCGTCGATGCCGTGCAGCTGGCATGCACCGCGCAGGCGCTGTTGGTACTGAGCACCTTCGGCGATGGCGAACCACCGGATGCGGCGCGAGGTGCTGCACGACGGCTGATGGCACAGACACTCGACCTGTCAGGCCTGCAGTTTGGACTGCTGGCGCTGGGTGATCGACAGTACCCGCACTACTGCGGCTTCGGCCGCCAGGTTGATGGCTGGCTGCTCGGCAACGGCGCGCGCCCGTTGTTCGACCGCATCGAAGTCGATGCCGCCTCGGTCGCGGCGCTGCGCCAATGGCAGCTGCAGCTGGGCGCGCTGACCGGCATCGCCACCGATGACAGCGTGCTGCCGGCGGCCACGCAGATGCATGAGTGGCGGCTGCTCGGCCGCGACCGGCTCAACCCGGGCAGCGTGGGCGGCGCCATCTGGCGCATCTGTCTTGCGCCACCGGCCGAGGTGCAGTGGCAGGCGGGCGACATCCTGCATATCGCGCCCCGGCACAACGCGCGGCATGCCAGCGCGGTGTTGAAGGCACAGGGGCTGGATCCGCTACAGCCGCTGCTGGTGGACGGCCACCCACGCACCCTGCTGGCGCTGGCCAGTGAACGCGAGCTGCCCGAGGCCGACGCCGCGCTGGCGGTGCAGGATCCGTGCCTATGGCTGGCCGGCCTGCCGATGCTGCCCGGACGCGAATATTCAATCGCCTCGTGCACCGAGGATGGCGCGGTGGAACTGGTGGTACGACTGGTGCACGACGACACGGGCCGCGCCGGGCTCGGCTCGGGCTGGCTGTCGCTGCATGCACCGATCGGTGCCAGTCTCGTCGCCCGCGTGCACCGCAATCCCGGGTTCCACCGCGTCGCCGGTGCACCGATGGTGCTGATCGGCAACGGCACCGGCATCGCGGGCCTGCGCAGCCTGTTGCGCGAAGCCGCGCATGCAGGCGAGGACGGGCACTGGCTGCTGTTCGGCGAACGCCAGCGCGCGCATGACTTCCTGTTCGCCGACGAGATCGAGGCCTGGCAGGCCAATGGTCATCTTGCGCGGGTGGACCTGGCGTTCTCGCGCGATGGCGACGGTGGCTATGTACAGGATCGCCTGCGTGCGGCGGCCGATGCCCTGCGCAACTGGATGCAGCGTGGTGCAGTCATCCACGTGTGCGGTTCGCTGCAGGGCATGGCCGAAGGCGTGGACCAGGTGCTGCGTGAAGCACTCGGTGATGAGGCGGTGGAAACACTGCTGGAGAACGGCCGCTACCGTCGCGACGTGTATTGATTCCTGCCAGCGCGCATTGGCCTGAGCCGAGCATGGGCTCGGCTCTACAGTGTGCCTGCAGCCGATGTAGAGCCGAGCCGACGCTCGGCTGATTCCCGGCCAGCCGACAAGGAACCGCAGGCTAGGCCGCCGCAGCGCGCGCCTGTGGCATCGACTGCAGACGGAACGCGCCCACCGCTTCCGCCAGCGCATGCACCTGCGCCTGCATCTGCGCTGTCGAAGCACCCACCTCTTCCACCAGGCTGGCGTTGCGCTGGGTACTGGCTTCCATCTGCACGATGGTCTGGTTCACCTGGGCGATGCCGGCATGCTGGTCCTGCGACGCGCTGCGGATACCGGCCAGCAGATCCGCCAGTTGCTGCACGCTGCCGACAATCTCGCCCATCGTGGTGCCGGCCTGTTCGGCCTGCTGGTTGCCCTGGCCCACACGCGCCACCGAATCCTCGATCAGGCCCTTGATCTGTTTGGCCGCCTCCGCGCTGCGTTGTGCCAGCAGGCGCACTTCTGCGGCCACCACGGCGAAGCTGCGGCCCTGCTCACCCGCGCGCGCGGCTTCCACCGCAGCATTCAACGCGAGGATGTTGGTCTGGAAAGCGATGCCATCGATCAGCTGGGTGATGTCGCCGATCCGTCGCGAGGCCTCGCTGATGCCCTGCATGGTCGCGGCCACCTGGCCAACGGCCTCGCCACCGCGCTGGGCCACTGCCGCCGCGCCCTTGACCAGCACGTCGGCACGGCCCGCGGCATCAGCATTGCGGCCAACGGTATCGGTCAGCTCGTGCATCGACGCTGCCGTCTCTTCCAGGTTGGCCGCCTGCTGTTCGGTACGCTGCGACAGGTCATGGTGACCGGCAACGATCCCGCCAACGCCGGCATCCAGGCTGGACGTGGCGTGCTGGATGCGGGTGACGATGCGGCCCAGTTGCGCGACGGTGGCGTTGGCATCGTCGCGCATGCGTGCGAACACGCCCTGCAGCTCACCTTCCATGCGCACGCTGAGGTCGCCGCGGGCCAGCGCGGCCAGAAGCGCCTGCAGATCGCCGAGGTTGGTCTCGAAGGTGGTCAACAGGCGATTGATGCTGGTCGACAACGTACGCACAAAGCCCTGCTTTCCCTCCAGCGCGATGCGCCCGTGCAGGTCGCCGTGCGCGGCGGCGTCGACCAGTGCGGCCACTTCGGTTTCCAACAGGGTTTCCAGCGCACGGCTGCGCCACTCCACCGCCACACCAAGGAACTGACCTTCGTCGATGATGGCGTTGGCAATCAGCTGGTAGCGCACCCCTGCATGGCCGATCTCGCGCTCCTCGCGCTGGCGCACACCGGCCAGGCTGGCCAGTGCCGGATGCAGGCGTACCGCATCGCTCGCCACCAGATCTTCAACCTGGAGGTCAAGCTGCTCCAGCAGCGCCGGATTGGCGTAGGCGACCTGCCCTTCCGCATCAATCACCATCAGCCCGGTCTGCGCGCTGTCCAATGCCTGGCGCACCCGGGTATTGCCGCGCGCCACGGCACGCTCGGTCTCGATGCGCGCACGCAGGCGCTGCTGCATGTCGACCAAGCGCTGGGCCAGCTGGCCGATCTCATCATTGGCGTTGTAGACGCGCAGGGTGGTGTCGAGGCGGTCGTCAGCGATATCGCTGGCGAAGCGCAGGGTGTCCTGGATCGGCTGGCGCACCGCACGCAGCACCAGCATCAGGCTGGTGATCAGCACGCCGGCCACCAGCAGCAGGGTCAGTGCGAACAGCACGCTCATCGTGCGTGCACCGGCCTGCTGGCGCGCCTGCGCCGTGGCCAGCGCCGCCACCTGCGCCTGCTGGAAGGCGGCCAGCGCCGGTGCTACGCCCGCGGCGGTATCCAGCAGCGACTGCGCTTCCACATCCAGGCCGACGCGGGCAGCGGTATACCCCAGCAATGCGGCCTGATACGCCTCCATCCCGGTGCGCAGGGTGTCCTGCGCATCTGCGGGAAGGCCCGCCAGCGCGAGGTCGAACGGCAGCTTTTCCTCGCTGGCGCGGTCGGCGTGAGTGGAGTCACCGTCGAGCAGCAGCAGTGCCTCCTGCCTTCGCATCTTCTGCAGTGACAACGCCAACGACGGCCGCTGCAGCGCATCCACCTGTACCTGCAGGGTATCGGCGGCCTGCTGCAGCTGCGCGGCGAGGCCGGCATCACCACGACCCATCTCGTCGACACGTTCGAACAGGGCGGCCACACCCTGCGAGAACGCGTCGGCGGCTTCGGTCAGCGCCTGCAGGGCCTTGCGCCGGCCAGTATCCATCGGCGTCGCGCGCAGCGCCTGCAGATCGGCCTGCAGTGCCTTCTGCGTGGCCAGCAGCTGCGCGCGGTCGG
This sequence comes from Stenotrophomonas sp. GD03819, assembly GCF_029841665.1. Classification (NCBI taxonomy): domain Bacteria; kingdom Pseudomonadati; phylum Pseudomonadota; class Gammaproteobacteria; order Lysobacterales; family Lysobacteraceae; genus Stenotrophomonas; species Stenotrophomonas sp. GD03819. The sequence goes on along the minus strand of NZ_JAOCEW010000006.1, from coordinate 56,143 downwards.
CATCATCGAAACTGCGTGCATACTGGGTCTGCAGGCGACGCGCTTCGGCCACCCGCGTAGACAGGCTGGCGGCCAGATCGCTGCCGCGCTGGTAGCTGGCCTGGCTGCGCGCAGCCAGTGCGTTGGCATGGCCGGTCCAGGCGTAGACAGCGGCGATCGCGACCAGGCCCAGGCCACAGACCCACAGGGTCGCCTTGAGCTTGTTGGCCACGCTGAGCCGATGCGGCTGCAGCCAGCGCAGCAGGCCGGGGGACGCCGAGTGCAACGCGGCAAGGCGCGTGCGCAGGGACCGGAGGTGGGGGACAACGGCCGACATGACAGACTCCAGGCGGAAAGACGCACCTGTATCGGCCGGATTCAGGGCAACTTTAGCGCCTTCTTCGTCCGGGTCCCCCCGTCGCGGGTGGACGCGGCCTTTGTACAGGGTGCAAGCGACGGGGGCATGACACGGGCGCCGCGCTTGACCTCAACCCCGGTTGGGGGAGCACAGTGGACGTTCCTCCCCGCCCGGTGCCTCCATGACGACGCTCGATGTCCCCCGCTACCTGCAACGCCTGCAGCTGGATGCGCCGCCACCGCGGACCCTGGCTGGCCTGACCCTGCTGCAGCAGCGCCACAACGCACTGCTGCCCTTCGAGACCCTCAGCTGCCTGCTGCGCGACGCGGTGCCGATCGACCTGGACAGCGTGCAACGCAAGCTGCTTGACGACCGCCGCGGTGGGTACTGCTTCGAACTCAATGGCGGCCTGCTGGCCCTGCTGCAGGCACTGGGCTTTGATGCGCAGCCGCTGAGTGCGCGCGTGCTGCTGGCAGCGCATGACGGCGAACTGACCGCGCGTACCCATCTGCTGCTGCGCGTGCATGTGGATGGGGACGACTGGCTGGTGGATGCCGGTTTCGGCAGCCTGACCCCGACCGTGCCGCTGCGGCTGCACGATGCGCAGCCGCAGGCCACGCCGCATGAGCGCTATCTGCTGCAGCGTCTGCCTGACGAGGGCGACTTCGTGCTGTCAGCCGAATCCAGCGACGGCTGGCGGGCGATGTACCGCTTCGATCTGCAGGCGCCTGCACCGATCGACAACGTGGTGGGCAACTGGTACGTATGCACCCACCCCGATTCCAGCTTCCCGGGCCAGCTACGCGTGTCGCTGACCGGACCGGACTGGCGCCGCACCATCGGCAGCGGCAACTACACCGAGTACCGCCCCGGGCAGGCGCCGGACAAGCGCCCGCTGCATGATGTGGGTGATGTGCGTGACGTGCTGCAGCAGCGCTTCGGCATGCAGCTGCCGGACGACCCGCGACTGGACCCGGCCATCAATGACTGGCTGCAGCGCTCGCGCGCCGCGACCTTGTAGGGCCGAGCCCATGCTCGGCTGAGCTGGAGCGGCTGGGCCAACAGCAGCCGAGCGTGGGCGGGCTCTACAGAGCTGCGCGTGCCTGCAGCGCAATGCGGTTGCCTTCGCTGTCGCGGATCTCGGCCACACGCCAGTCACCCGCGTCGGCCGGGCCGAAGCGCAGCTCAGCTCCCGATTGCAGTGCACGGTCGAGGCTCGCATCCAGGTCATCGACGCCGATGTAGATGCGGGCGCCCTGCTCGGAGGGCCGGTAGTCCGCGCCGTGCACCAGCGCAATGCTGGCACCGGCGGCGTCATCGGAGAACGGCAGGTAAGCCATCCGGCAGTCGTGCAGCACGATAGGTTCGTCCACCGCGACCTGCAGCCACCGCTGGTAGAACGTGATGGCCCGGTCCAGGTCACTGGCCGGGATTTCCACATGCAGGATCGGGTTCACTGGCACGCCTTGCTCGGTCCACTCAGATGATGCGCAGGGTAATCGCCTTCAGCACTGCACGGGTGCGATCGCGGGTGCCCAGCTTGTCGAGTATGGCCGACACGTAGTTCTTCACCGTGCCTTCGGCCAGGAACAGGCTGCGCGCGATTTCCTTGTTGCTGTATCCACCAGCCAGCAGGCGCAGGATCGCCACTTCGCGTTCCCCGAAGGTATCGGTGGGCGGTGCTTCGTCGTGGAAGCGGTAACGGGCGCGCACCGGCTCGGTGCTGACCGGCAACAGCAGGGTTTCCCCCGCGGCGACGCGCTCGATCGCTTCACGCAGGTCTGCGGGCACGGCGTCCTTGAGCAGGAAGCCCTGTGCGCCGGCCTCGCTGGCACGCAGCAGCAGATCACTTTCATCGAAGGTGGTCAGCAGCAGGCACGGCGTGGCATCACCGCGCGCGCGCAGCTGGCGCAGTGCCTCGATGCCGTCCATCCCGGGCATGCGGATGTCACTGAGCACCACATCCACGCGCTGGGCAGCCAACGCGTCCAGCAGCGCCTGGCCCTCTTCGGCCTCCAGCACCACGTCTACCCCCAGGCCCTGCAGCAGCGCGCGCAGACCCGCACGCACCAGCGCCTGGTCATCGGCCAAGGCAACGCGGATCGCGGCGCCACTCATGCCGGCAACCATGCGGTCAGGTGCATGCCGCCCTGTGCGGTTCGCGCCAGCTCCAAACGCCCCTGTACGGCCGCCAGGCGCTCGCGCATGCCGGCGATGCCATTGCCCTCGCGGATGCGTTCGGCGCGCTGGCCGTCATCGCGGATATCGATACGCAACCGGGAATCCTCTTCACTGATCGTCAGCCAGACGGTGTCTGCATTGCCGTGGCGGGCGGCGTTGGTCAGGGCTTCCTGCACCAGCCGCAGCACGGTCTCGGCCATCAACGGGTCAGCCACGCGCACCCCGTCGCCGATCTGCAGCTGCAGCTTTGGTCGTGGGAAGGGTGCGGCCAGCGCATGCAGTGCGGTGGCCAGATCGAGGCCGCGATCATCGCGCATCGATTGCACCACCTGGCGGATGTCGGCCAGCAACTCGCCGGACAACCGTTCCGCCAGCACCAGTCCCTCGCGGCCGGCCAGTGCTGGGTCAGCGGCCAGGGCGCGCAGGTTGAGCCGCATCGCGGTGAGCTTGTGCCCAGCCACATCGTGCAGCTCACGCGCCAGGCGCAGGCGCTCGGCATCGCGTGCGCTGTCGGCCAGCAGCGCGCGGGTAGCCAGCAGGTCGGCGTTGACCCGGGCCAGGTCATCGCGGGCCAGCGCCGTGCTGCGGGCATAGTGGGCGGTCAGTGCGGCGAAGGCCTGGAAGCCGCCATAGAGCAGCACGACCAGCAGCGGCTGGCTGAAGCCGCTGTGGCGCAGCGCGGCATACACCGCCAGGTTGGCCAGCAGCGCAACGCCCAGCACGAAGCGCGGCGGCCAGTGCTCGGCCAGCTGTGCGACCAGCACCACCAGCAGCACCGGAGCAGTTCCGGTACGCGGCTGCAGCGCAACCAGCGCAACCGCCAGCAGCGCCTGCAACACCGCAGCGACGGCGCGCACGCGGGATGGCATCGACGCCCAGCCGTGCACCACGAACAGCAACAGGAACACGGCAAGCAGCAGCAGGCTCAGCCCGGCACCGTTGCGCTGTACAGCGAACGACAGGCCCACCGCCAGCACGGTAACCAGGCCGGCAAGGCTGAGAGGACGCAAGAGATGGCGGAACAGGCTGGGCATGGCCAGATGCTGACCGCCGCACACGCCGGCGGCAATGGGTCCAGCGCAGAAAGTGACTTCTGGCACGTCGAATCGATGACCACTGGCCCTGAACCCCGTGCACCGCGCCACCCAGACTGGCGCCACACCGCCACACACACTTCCGGAGCCACTGCCATGATCCGCACCGCCCTGCTCAGCACCGCCCTGACTGCACTGGCCCTGGCCGACAGTGCCCACGCCGCCGACCTGGCCGTGACCGTGCACGACGTCCACGCGCAGAGCGGCACCCTGCGCGTTGCGCTGGTCGACAGCGGTGCCGCCTGGGACGGCAAGGCCAAGCCCGTGCAGGCCCAGCAGGCGGCGCCCAGCGGCGACAGCGCTCACTTCACGTTCAAGGGTATACCGGCCGGCAGCTATGCCGTGCTGCTCACCCACGACGAGAACGACAACGGCAAGCTCGACATCAACCTGGTCGGCATGCCGGTGGAAGGCTACGGCTTCAGCAACAACCCGCAGGTGATGCGCAAGCCGACCTTCGACGAAGCACGCGTCAACGTGCCAGCCGCTGGCGCCGCCATCGACATCACCCTGCGCTGATTCCGCATCCAGACCCGAGGCCACCATGGACCGTCGCCACTTCCTTCGTACCTTGCTCAGCAGCAGTGCCTGCCTGGCCCTGGGCGCCACCGCGCTGCGCAGCGCTCCCGCCTTCGCCGGCGACCCGGCGCGGTTCGCGCAGGGTATGCAGGAACACCCCTGGCTGCTCGGCTGGCGCAGCGTCGGCAGCGAAAGCCTCGGCCCGGCCACCGTGCAGCTGCAGGGAAAGCTGCCGTCAGGCCTGGCCGGTACGCTGTACCGCAACGGCCCGGCGTGGACCGAGCGCGATGGCTTCCGCTACGACCACTGGTTCGACGGCGACGGCATGGTGCATGGCTGGCGTTTCAATAGTGATGGCAGCCTGACCCATCACGGGCGCATGGTCGCCACGCCGAAATTCACCCGTGAACAGAAGGCCGGCCGCTTCCAGTATCCGGCTGCCGGCACCAGCGTTCCCGGTGCGCTGGCGGTACGCAACAACGATGATGCCAACGTGGCCAACACCTCGGTGACGATGATCAATGGCCGCCTGTTCGCGCTGTGCGAATCCGGTTCTGCGTTCGAAGTGGACCCCGATTCGCTGCAGACGCTCGGCCCGGTCACCTGGCGCCCGGACCTGGCCGCGCTGCCGTTCTCGGCGCACCCGCTGACCGATCGCGACGGCAGCCTCTGGAACTTCGGCTCGATCAGCCTGATGGGGGGCCATGGCCTGCTGGTCTGGCACATCGGTGCGGACGGCCAGCTGCGCAGCGCCAATGTGATCGAAACACCCGAGCATGGCTACCTGCATGCCTTCGCGATGACCGACCAGCACCTGGTGTTCGTGATGATGCCGTTCGATTTCACCGGCGCAGGTGGCAGCTTCTTCGAGCGCATGCAGTTCGCACCGCAGCGTCCTGTGCGTATCGCGGTGGTCGCCAAGGATGCGCCGGACAAGGCGCAATGGTTCGATGCCCCGTTCGCGGCGATCTATCACTTCGGCGACGCGTTCACCCGCGATGGCGGCATCGTGCTGCGCGCAGTACGCCATGACGACATCAACGAGGCGCGCTCGCCGATGAAGGAAGCGATGGCCGGTGACGGTGCACATGCGGCCAACAGTGGCGCCAGCCTGGTCGAGCTGCATCTGGACCTGCGTTGTGGACAGGCCCGCTGGGAGACGTTGGGCATCAGCGCGGTGGAGTTCCCGTTGTTCGACCCGCGCTCGACGAACACACGTGGCGCACGGCTGTATGCGCCGACCATCGACGGCCCGGCCACCGCACCGTACTTCAACGCCGTGGCTGCGTTCGACATCGATCGCGGGCGCCGCCAGCGGTGGAACTACGGGCCGGACATCATGGCCGAAGAGCATGTGTTCGTACCGCGCCCGGGCAGCCGCGACGCTGATGATGGCTGGCTGATCGGCACCCTGCTTGACCCGGTCAACAAGCGCAGTGGCCTGGCGGTGCTGGATGCGCGCCATGTGGATGACGGCCCGCTGGCACAGGCCTGGCTGCCGTATGCGGTGCCACTGGGCTTCCACGGCACTTTCGCCGCGCACGGCTGAGTCCACGCTACGCGGACACCGTTGTTGGCATGCTGGGTCTCCCCTGCCCCGTGGAGTCCTGCATGTCCTTGGCCGACCATCGAAGTACGCTGGCACCGCACGGTTTCCTGCGCGTGGCGATCAACCTGGGCAACCCGGTGCTGGCACAGGGCGATGCGCGCTCACCGCGCGGCCCCTCGCTGGAACTGGCTACCGCATTGGCGCAACGGATGGGGGTGCAGGCACGCTTCACCTGCCACGATGCCGCAGCCTCGGTGGTTGCCGCAGCGGGCGAAGACGGCTGGGACCTGGCTTTCCTGGCCATCGATCCGGCACGCACCGACCGCATCGCCTTCAGTGCCCCGTACGTGGAGATCGAAGGCACCTATCTGGTTCGCGAGGACAGCCCTGCGCGGCAGGTGGCCGACCTCGACCGCGAGGGGCTGCGCATCGCGGTGGGGCGTGGCGCGGCCTATGACCTGTTCCTGAGCCGTGAACTGCGCAACGCCACGATCGAGCGGGCGGAGACCTCGGCGGCGGCCATCACCCTGTTCGATCAGCAGCGTCTGGATGCCGCCGCCGGCGTGCGCCAGCCGCTGGTGGCCTGGGCACAGGCGCATCCCGGCCATCGCGTGCTGGCCGACCGTTTCACCGCGATCCAGCAGGCCGTGGCGGCGCCAGCGTCGCGCCCAGCCGAGGCACTGCAGACGCTGTTCGACGAGGTGGAAGCGATCAAGACCGGTCCCTTGCTGGGCGAAGCGTTCGCGCGTGCCGGGCAGGCAGTCACGCTGGTGCGGTGACTGTAGAGTCGGGCCATGCTCGCCTGCTTCTTCGAAAGACCAGTCGAGCATGGTTCGACTCTACAGATGCAAGATCGAGCACCGCGCCACGCTACAGATGCGCGTCTGCCATGTGCCGCACGTGCTCGGCGGCCTGCGCATGCAGCCAGTCGCGGAACGCGAGGAAGCCACGATGGCTGGCCGAGCGCTGCGGGTACACCAGCCAATGTGGCCAGTCGGTCTTCAGGCGCTGGCTGGACAGCGCGACCAACTGGCCCGAATCCAGCAGCAGCCGCGCCCGCGTCACCCGCCCGAGGGCCACGCCCACGCCATCCAGAGCGGCGCGATGGTGTGCCTCCGAATCATCCAGCACCGCCACGAAGCGCGACGGCGGGCTCTGCCCACTCAACGCGAACCAGGCGCCCCATGCCCCGTCCGGATCACCCAGCAGCGGCCACTGGGTCAACGGCACACGGTCGACGCCTCCCATGCGTTCGATCAGCGCCGGGCTCGCCATTGGCAGCAGCCATTCGTCGAACAGCGGCTCCACCACCAGACCTGGCCATTGCCCGCTGCCCAGCCGCAGCGCGGCGTCGAACTGGCGCTGCCGCTCGAAATCAATCAGGCGTTCACTCGACTGCAGGTTGATCTCGATCTGTGGGTGCTCTGCCACGAAGTGACCCAGGCGCGGCACCAGCCAGGCCGACGCCATCGACGGTACTGCGCTGATCGTCAGCACGTGCTCGGCACGTGCGGCATAGGGCTGGAAGGCTTCGTTGATCGCATCCAGATGCGGACCCACCTGGTCGAGCAGGCGCTGGCCCTCCAGGGTGAGGGTGACACCACGCGGCTGGCGGATCAGCAGCGGCTGCCCGAGCCGTTCTTCCAGCTGCCGCATCTGATGGCTGAGCGCGCTGACGGTCAGGTTCATCGACGCCGCCGCGCGCGACAGGTTGCCGAGCCGGGCGGCGGCCACGAAACCCTGCAGGGCATGGAGCGGTGGGCGGGACATCAGGCTTGAATTCCTCTCAAGGCACGCTTGCGGAAATGTCGCTTTTTTCCCCGTCCATGCTGCCCGTATCGTGCAATCCACTCAAGTGGAGGCACGCTCATGAACATCTTCGGCGGCTTGTTGTTCCTGCAGGGCCACGTGGCCAGCACCGAGCTGGCACGCCAGCTGGCCAGCCCTACCACACCTGCCCCGCAGTGCGCGCAGCAACCGGCTGCGCCTGTTCAGCCGCCGAGAACCCGTTGAACGCTCCTCACCCTGCGTACCAGCGTTGGACGTGTTCAGGCAGCCACGGGATCGGATCGATATCCAATGCCCGACAACCGTCGAGGGTGTCACGCAGCGCGCGCTCGCCGGGGCCACTGGGCAGCCGCAGGCCTTCCTCCTCCGGAAGTTGCACCGCAGCCCAGTCGTGCAGCTGGTCCATGCGCAGGCACAGGGCGGCCCGCAGCCACGCCTTCAGTGGATAGCAGCGATAGCCTTGTTCGCCCAACGCGAGAATTGCATGCGACAAGGCCTGGTTGGCACCACGTACCCATTCGGTGCGACCTCCAGCCTTGTCCTGGACCGTCATCGGCGCCGGCGCGCGGTGCGCCTTGAACGGCGAACGCAGCTGCAGCTCCAGATCTCGCGCATCGCGCTCGCTTTCCGCTTCCACCAGTGCACCGGCGTCGAGGTCGAAGAACTCGAACCAACGCCGGTGCAATGCGCTGATGCGTCCGAGCGGATCACGTGAGAAACCGATCTTCGCGTAGTCTTCCCACGCACAGGGGAAGACGTAGGCGAAGACACGACCGTCGATGCGGATATCCGACTGCATGTGCGCAGGCTGCCTCGACAACAGCCCGGGTGCAACCGGGCGTTACCGTGGACGCTGCAGCGCCTCCTGCACCGCCGCAGCCACGTCGGTGTTGTCGATGTAACTGCCGTCGTTCCAGCGCACGTGCTGACGGTAGCCGGCATCAACGCCGCGCACGCGCTTGCCCAGCAGTTCCGACCCCGCGCCCTTGGCCCACAATGGCACCAGTGCATTGGAATGGTTGCCGGTGGGACGGAAACTGATCCCGGGCATGCGGCCGCGGCCGTTGTTGCGTACCGGAGAGAAGGCAACGGCCTGTGCATCCGGGCCCATCGGCATGCTGTTGTCGTGGTCGGTGGTAACGATCAGCAGGTTGCGCTCCCAGCCACCGTTACGCTCGATCCAGTCGACCACCGCCGTCACCGCGTTATTGAACTCCATGGTCTCTTCGATCAACCGGCCATACTGCGGCTGATCGCTGCACTGGCCGTAATGCCATTCGGTGCCGCAGGCACTGGTGTGTGCGGCCCAGTCGGTGGCGCCACCTTCCACCATCAGGTACAGCCCCTTGGACGAGCGCTGCTGCAGGAACTGCAGCGCGCCGCGGGTCATGGTCGCCAGATCGGGGACGCTGTCGATCTTCCTCACTCCCGAAGGCGTGGCTGCATCCTTGCCCAGCACCTGCAGGCGGCGCGCCTGCTGCAGGGTGTTGGCCACGCGCGGTACACCGATCAGCGGCCTGTCGGCCGGCAACCGTCCCTGCGCCAGCGCGGCGAACGCTTCCTTGCTGCGGATCAGGCGCCACGGTCCCGCCGGATTGCCGGCGATGGTGCTGCCCGCTTCCAGCTGCTGCCAATCCTGCTGCGACACCCACTCCCATGGATTCGCGCAGCCCTCTGCGTTTGCGGCGTCCGTGCCTTCGTTGCAGGCGCGGCCGTCGACGCTGTAGCCCGGGCCTCCGGTGCCCATCACCAGGTCCATGTGGCCCTGCGCCAGCATCTGGTGCGCAATGGCGTGATAGCTGCTACGCGATTCGTTCTGCGCTGCGAATGCGGCCGGTGTGGCGTGCGCGAACGGTACCGAAGTCACTACACCGGTCGCCATGCCCAGGCGCTTGGCGCGCAGCGTATTGAACTCGACCGGCTGGCCATCGTTGTTGTAGTTGATGGCGTTGTTGTAGGTCTTGATGCCCGAGGACAACGCGGTGCCCGCCGCCGCACTGTCGGTAGCCACCGCGGCCAGGTACTGGTAGCCGGCAAACGGCAGGTCCTGCGCAGGAACCGGCGTGTCATCCCAGGCCTTGCCCGGGTCGTAGCCAAGCGTCTGTGCGTTGTCGCGGGTCGGCTGGCTGCTGGCATTCAACGGGAAGGTGGTTACCGCCAGGCGCAGCGGGAAATCCGCATAGGGTGCGCCTTCGCGGCGGCCATACTGCCAGTAGGCCGCCGCGTCCCAGGTACCCCAGCCGGCACCGTCGTTGATCATCACGATCACATTGAGCGGACCGGCTTCGGCGGAGGAAACAGCCTCGGTGCGCAGGTTGGGCTGGCAGCCGCCAAGTGCGGCCAGCGCGAGCAGCAACGAAGAATGAAGCCAGCGGCGTGGAATGCGTGCAGTCATCGGATGTCCCGTCGGGCCATCGGCGGCCCGCAATGATGTTACGTTATATCGTTGCAATATTTCAGCTTCGTGCAGCCGCCGCACACTATCCTCCAGGGCCCCCACTGTCATCGTCGTTTCCATGCCGCTTCCTGCTCCTGCGCGTGCACCGCTGTCGTCCATCACCCTCGATGCGGCAACCTTCGCAGTGATTCACCAGCACAACGCGGACATCGCCAGGCAACCGGCCTCGCTGACCAAGCTGATGACCGCCTACGCGGCTTACGAGTGTGTCGAGGAGCGCGGGCGCTCGTGGGAGGACGAAGTCACCATCGCCGCCGACGACGTGCATGCGGTCGCCGACGATGAAACGCGCATGGGCCTGGTGCCCGGCGAAACGGTCACGCTCGCGCGCCTGCTGGAAGGCTTGATGATCGTCTCCGGCAATGACGCGGCGCTGGCGGTCGCGCGCCACCTGGACGGATCGCAGCCTGCGTTCCTGGAGCGCATGAACCGGCACGCGCGCCAGCTCGGCCTGCGCAGCACTTGGTTCGCCAGCGTCTCCGGCATCACCACGCCGCATCATGCGTCCAGCGCGCGCGACATGGCGGTGCTGGCCGCGTGCCTGTTGAACGATCATCCGCAGATCCTGGCGGTCACCGCGCAGCGCGCGTTCGCGCACGGCAGCTTCAGCCGCAACAACCAGAACGCCCTGCTTGGCGATGACGGCGTGGATGGCTTGAAGACCGGCTACACCCAGGCCGCAGGCTTCTGCCTGGCCGCCACCGCATGCCGGGTGGTACACGGGCGGGACGAGCCGGTACGCCTGATCACCGTGGTATTGGGCTCTGAGAGCCGCGACGCGCGCGACGCATGGGTGCGCGATCAGCTGGCGGCAGGATTCGCCACGCTGGCCGGCAGTACCGCCGGGGCCTGACCTTCGAAGCGGCTCAGCGACGCTTGACCGTCGCCACGATCAGCCGCTGCAGCTCGGCCTCGGCGTCGGTCTTGTCCAGCGCGCCCGCGGCCACACCCTCGGACAGGGTTTCAGCCGCACCCAGGATCGCCCAGCGTCCCGCCAGCGGCACCGAGCCGTCGCTGGCGAACGGGCCCAGCCAGGCGTCGCAGTTGTCGATGAAGTCCTGCTGGTAACGCCGCCGCACCTCGTGCAGTTCCGGCGCACCCACCAGCGCGGCGAGGATGCCCTGCACTTCACTGCCCTGGCTGAGGATGCAGTCGATGTAGCCGGAGGCGATGGCTGCCGCACGGTCGGCCAGCTGCGCCCGGGCGCGGCCGATACGCTCGTGGAAGACCACCGTCTGCCGCCCGTCATAGTCATCGTAGAGCGCGGCCAGCAGGCCGTTGCGGGTCACGAAGTGATCGTACGCCACCGGCTTGGTCACGCCCGCCGCCTCGGCCAGCCGTCCCAGCGTCAACGCGTCGGTGCCCTCTTCGCCAACCAGCGCCCAGGCCACGTCCAGCAACTGGCGGGCGCGTTGCTCGCGGGTCAATCGGCGGCGCGTGGGAGCGGCGTTGGCAGGCATCGGCGGAACACGGTGATCAACTCATCGGAGTACCGATTTTACGGCCGATTTCCATGGCGGTCTGCAGATGCGCCTGCGCGGCACCGCTGTCGGCGTCGAGCAGCAGTTCGGACGACAGCACGCGCGCGCCACAGTAGTCGAAGATGCCCATGTCGATCTGGGTCTTCATCGCCGTGCCATAGCCGCGCCGTTCGATCATTTCCGCGCCCGCACCGCCAACGCCGACCAGATGCACGCGCAGGCGCTGCAGCTTCTTCTGCACCTTGCCATCGGCACCGTCCTGGTACGCCCAGCCCTGGGTGAACACGCGATCGATCCATCCCTTCAGCAAGGCAGGGAACGACCACCAGTACAGCGGGTAGACCAGCACCAGCGTATCGATGGCGTCCAGCCGCGCATGCTCGGCCGCCACATCGGGCGGAACCGGGCCGGTCCCGCGGAACAGAGCCTGGTCATCGCGGTTGAAGCGCGGATCGAAGCCTTCGGCGACCAGGTCGGCGTGGGTTACGGTGTTGCCGGCGCCGATGGCCCGGATGGCGTCGCCTATGCGCTGGGCGATGGCATGGGTGAGCGATCCGGTTTCCGGGTGGGTGGTGACGATGAGACTGTGCATGGGTAAATCTCCAGGAATCATTACCTACCAATAGTAAGTAATGATTTCAGGATCACCAGCGCCACCGATGGGACGCTGTTTTTGCGTTCACCGTATAGTGCGCCGCATCCCGTGGAGGTCCCCGACGATGCACCGACGCCTGCTTGCTCCCCTGCTGTTCCTGCTGCTGGCCACGATGGCGCCGACGGCCGTAGCCGGCGAGCTCACCCCATCCGAATCGGCCGCCCTGCGCCAGGACGTGCAGGGGATGCTGGCCGCGTTCGCCCGCGGCGATGCCGAGCTGATCATCGCCCGCACGCATCCCAGCCTGAAACGCCTGGCCGGCGGTGATGAGGTATACGCCCGATCAACCCGCGACACGGTCAAGGCGCTGCACGAGGCCGGCGTCACCATCATCAGCGACGAAGCTGGGGTACCGACCCGTACCTATGCCGCCGGCGACGAGGAGGTCTGCTTCGTCCCGCGCTACTCGTTGCTGCGCGTACGTGAATCCCCGATCCGCAGCACCTCGTTCATGGTCGCCGTGCGCCGCGTCGGCGCCGCGCAATGGAGCTATCTGGATGGCGCGGGGTTGCTCGACAACCCTGAGCTGCTCTGGCAACTGCTGCCAGCGCTGGAGCCTGGCGTGACGCTGCCCAGGGGTGGAGTGGAAACGCTGTAGCGCGATTGCTGGGCGTCGGTACGCTCCGGCGCATCCATCTACGCATGGCATGGATCTACCGGCTGTCCGTTAGCGGAACAACGCGTTCAACGCGGCCCCGGAAGCCGCCTGCTGCAGCCCATCGAAACGCCCCTCCTGCACGATCGGCTGTGTGGCCTGTATCAGCCCACCCCATGCCGCACGCGCAAGCGCACCGCCCAGGCTGACCCGGCGAACACCAAGTGCTGCGATGTCCTGCAGGTTCAGCGGTGTCGGTCCACCAACCAGCAGGCTCACCGGTTTTGACCCTGCAGTGGCAACCACCGCGCTGATCTGCTCGCGCGTGCTGATGCCAGGCGCATACAGCACATCGGCACCGGCCTCGGCATAGGCCCGCAGGCGCTGCAGGGTGTCCTGCAGATCCGGCACGCCGACGAAGAAATTCTCCGCACGCCCGACCAGCAGCACGTCACCGCCTGCGCGGTCGATGGCTGCACGGGCAGCGCGCAGGCGCTCGACCGCCTGGTCGATCGAACGCAGCGGTGCATCGGTGACGCCGCTGGCATCCTCGATCGACAACGCCGCGATGCCGGTGTCGATCGCTGCAGCCACCGCCTCCTCCACCGCCTGCGGCGTCGCGCCGAAGCCATCACCGAAGTCGGCATTCAACGGCAACGGGGTCGCCGCCGCCATCAGGCGCAGATGCGCCAGCGTGGCCGGCAACGAAACCGCGCCATCCGGCCGCCCTTCGCTCCAGGCGCAGCCGGCACTGGTGGTGGCCAACGCCAGGAAGCCTTGCCGCTGCAGGTAGCGCGCACTGCCCACGTCCCACGGGTTGGGCAGCACGAAGCACCCCTGCGCGTGCAGTTGGCGGAAAGACGCGCGCTTGTGCTGTGTGTCGGCATCGGGCGAGGTCATGGCAGGGCTCCGGGGCGGCAGACCTGCACCCTAGCCCGCCGTGCGGTCGCGCTCAATGGCATCGAAGCCGGCCATGCATGAAGTGATGCCCCCTGCTTATTGGACGCCACCGGCAGCCCTGCCCGAGCGTACGTGGTTGTCCACACCAGTGCCGCCACGGAGCCCTTCATGCAGCCTGACCCGCAGCCCCTCATCGACGCCGGCGATGATGACGCCCACTGGGCCGACCTGCTCTCGCCGGCACGGCGCCGCCTGATCGCTTCGGCGGGTCTGGCCGCCGGTGGCCTGGCCAGTGCGTCGACCGGCACCGCAGCACCGCGCGGCAACGACGCGGTGAATACCACCGAGCCTGGCCGCCCCGGCTTCCGTGTCATCGTGCCGCCAGCGCCGGAAGGGCGCAGCCCCTGGGGCCAGGCCACAGCCAGCGAACCGACCCTGCGCCCGGCCAGCGTGCGTCCCGGCGAAGCCACCCTGCCCGCGACCCCACGCGCCTACACCGACATCAAGAGCTATCACGCGCATATCTACTTCGACGAGGACAGCTTCGAGAAGGCTGCGCTGCTGCGACGCTGGGCGGCCGAGCGCTTCCCGGTGGAGCTGGGCAACTGGAACCTGGAGCCACGCGGACCACACGTCACCCCGTCGTTCTATTTCGGCTTCACCAACGACCTGCTGCCGGTGCTGGTGCCCTGGCTGCAGCTCAACAGCCTGGGCCTGACCATCCTGATCCACCCCAATACCGGTGATGGCCGTGCCGACCACCTGTATTACGCCTTGTGGGTGAACCGCGCGCAGCCGGTGAACGCCTACAACTGGCCGGCACCGAAGCCGGGGGAACGGGAGCCGCTGGAGGAGGTGTTCCCGAACGTGGTACCGACGGTGCCGCTGGAGACCTGACCCGCCTTTCCGGTGGGTGCGTAGCTTGCTGCGCATCTTGGGACGCCCTTCGGTGGGTGCGTAGCTTGCTGCGCACCTTGAGCCCCCCTCCGGTGGGTGCGTAGCTTGCTGCGCACCGAACTTCCTTCTTCCACGCGTGGCGCGGCTCCCCCGGCAAGGCTCTTGCCGCCATCGTCGCCCTACGTGCACGCATCCCCCGCCCGCACGGCGTTCAGCGCGCCTTGATCCGCCGCCCCGCGTAGGGCCGCAAGCGCTTCGGCAGGTTTCAAACAAACGATTGAAACGCAGCAAACTTCGCCGAACTGGACAGCATCCGCCGGTTCCGCCAGACTGCCGCCCTTTCCCGTCTTCCGGATCCCATGGCGAAGCTGCTGGTCCTGCACGGCCCCAACCTCAACCTGCTCGGCACCCGCGAGCCGGAGGTCTACGGCCACACCACGCTGGCCGACATCGACCAGGCGCTGGCGGCCCAGGCCTCGGCCGCCGGGCACGCGATGGAGAGCCTGCAGTCCAATGCCGAGCACGTACTGGTGGACCGCGTGCAGGCCGCGCGCGACGACGGAACCGCTTTCATCCTGATCAACCCCGCCGCCTTCACCCATACCTCGGTGGCCCTGCGCGATGCGCTGGCGGCGGTGGCGGTGCCGTTCATCGAGATCCACCTGTCCAATCCGCATACCCGCGAACCGTTCCGCCAGCACAGCTACTTCAGTGACAAGGCCGTGGGCGTGGTCTGCGGCTTCGGCGCCGACAGCTACCGCTACGCGATGGACGCGGCGCTGCTGCGCGTGCAGGCGGCCCGCGCGTGAACGTGCTGCCGCGCGTGCTTGCCGGCGTTCTGGCGTGGGCCGGTCTCTGCGGTGCGGCCACGGCGTTCGACCGCAAGGACGAAGGCATCGACTGCGCACGTCCGACCACCACGATGGAGAGCGACCTGTGCGCCTCGGACGTGGCCGCAGCCGCTGATGTCGAACTCAATGCGGTGTATGCACAAGCCCGGCGCCAGCTGCGCACACCCGCCAACGGTGGCGGCTGCAGCTATTGCGGCGATGCCGAGCAGCAGCTGGTCCTGGCCCAGCGTGCCTGGATGCAGCTGCGCGACCACGACTGCAACGCCGTCTATGCCCTCAATTCCGATGGCACGGCGCGCAACGGCGCACAGATGCGCTGCCTGATCACCCTCGCGCGCGACCGCACACGGCAGCTGCGCGAGTTCTACGAACTGCTTTGACCCGAGCGCGATGCGCTTCCCACCACACTGACATCAAGAGCAAAGAGGCCACCATGGATCTCCGCAAAATCAAGAAGCTGATCGACCTGCTGGAAGAGTCGAACCTGGCTGAAATCGAAATCAAGGAAGGCGAAGAGTCGGTGCGCCTGTCGCGCGCCCCGGTGGCCGGCTATGCCGCCCCGGTCGCCGCCCCGGTGTATGCCGCTCCGGCTGCTCCGGCGCCGCAGGCGATGCCGATGCAGTCGCCGACCGAAGCTTCCACCGGCGGCACCGCCAAGCCGGGCCCGGCACTGCCGGAAGGCCACGTGCTGCGCTCGCCGATGGTCGGCACCTTCTACGCCTCGTCCGCTCCGGACAAGCCGGCCTTCGTCAGCGTGGGCCAGCAGGTCAAGGAAGGCGAGACCCTGGCCATCATCGAAGCGATGAAGATGTTCAACCCGATCGAAGCCGACAAGTCCGGCACCATCGTCGCCATCCTCGGCGAGAACGGCCAGCCGGTGGAATTCGACCAGCCGCTGTTCGTGATCGGCTGAGGGGCACGCCATGCTCGACAAAGTCGTCATCGCCAACCGAGGGGAAATCGCGCTGCGCATCCTGCGCGCGTGCCACACCCTCGGCATCCGCACGGTGGCCGTGCACTCCACGGTCGACCGCAACCTCAAGCACGTGGCCATGGCCGACGAGTCGGTCTGCATCGGCCCGGCGCCGTCGCCGCAGAGCTACCTCAACATCCCGGCACTGATCGCCGCAGCGGAAGTCACCGACGCCCAGGCCATCCACCCGGGCTACGGCTTCCTGTCGGAGAACGCCGACTTCGCCGAGCGGGTGGAAGAGTCCGGCTTCATCTTCATCGGCCCCAAGGCCGACACCATCCGCATGATGGGTGACAAGGTCGAAGCCATCCGCGCGATGAAGTCTGCCGGCGTGCCGTGCGTGCCCGGCTCGGGCGGCCCGCTGGGCGAGGACATCGTCGCCAACACCAAGATCGCCCGTGAGATCGGCTACCCGGTCATCATCAAGGCAGCCGGTGGCGGCGGTGGCCGCGGCATGCGCGTGGTGCACGCCGAAGCCTCGCTGAAGACCTCGATCGAAACCACCAAGAGCGAGGCCAAGGCCGCGTTCGGCAATGGCGAGGTCTACATGGAGAAGTTCCTGGAGAATCCGCGCCACGTGGAGATCCAGGTGCTGGCCGACGGCCAGGGCAACGCCATCCACCTGGGTGAGCGCGACTGCTCGATGCAGCGCCGCCACCAGAAGGTGGTGGAAGAAGCGCCGGCCCCGGGCATCACCGCCGAGCAGCGCGAGCAGATCGGCAAGGTGTGCGTGGAAGCCTGCATCCGCATTGGTTATCGCGGCGCCGGCACTTTCGAGTTCCTGTACGAGGACGGCCGCTTCTACTTCATCGAAATGAACACCCGCATCCAGGTGGAACATCCGGTCACCGAAATGGTCACCGGCATCGACCTGGTGGCCGAGCAGCTGAAGATCGCCGCCGGCCAGAAGCTGTCGATCAAGCAGAGTGACGTGGTGCTGACCGGCCATGCCATCGAATGCCGCATCAACGCCGAAGATGCAGAAACGTTCGTGCCGAGCCCGGGCACCATCACCGGCTTCCATCCGCCGGGCGGCCCCGGCGTGCGCGTGGACACCCACATCTACAGTGGCTACCGCGTGCCGTCGAACTACGACTCGATGATCGGCAAGCTGATCGTGCACGGCCCGGACCGCGAAACCGCCATTGCCCGCATGCGCGTGGCACTGAGCGAAATGGTGGTCGATGGCATCAAGACCAACGTCGCCCTGCAGCAGCGGATCATGCGCGACAAGGGCTTCCAGGCCGGTGGCCAGAACATCCACTACCTGGAAAAGCGTTTGGCCGAACGCAAGAACAAGCCGATCGCGCTGACCTGATCGGTGCCCGGTGCTGGACATGAAAAGGGCGGGGATATTCCCGCCCTTTTCTGTTGCTGCAGGGCCGAGTCCCTGCCCGGCTTGCCAGAAGCCCGGCCGAGCGTGGGCTCGGCTCTACAGCAGGCGCATCAGCGCTTGTCGGCCGCTTCGGCCGGAATCTGCGAGTTCGCCAGCGGACGCACGCCATTGGGCGAGGTCGGGTCGACGATCACCATGGTCTCGGTCGAACCATCCGGCCACACCACCTGGAAGGTGCTGCCCGCCGGCAGCGACGCGAACGGCATGCCGCTCTGCGCGCGATAGACCGCGGCCACCTGGCTGGCACCGGCACGGCGCACGTCTTCCTGCGCCTTCACCGTGGTCAGTTCCACCTTCGACAGATGCCGGTAGCGATCTTCATAGGTATCGATCATCAACAGGCCAACCGCGCCGGCCGAGTAGGCCACGAACAGGGCCACCCAGAACCAGAACTTGGCCCCGTGCAGGAATCGGCGGTAGTTCATTGCTCGTTCCTCTTTCCAACCAATCGCTTGATCCATTCCTTCATCTTCCCAGCGCCCTGCCGCGATACCGCAGCGTCATACACGAAATCCCGGAAATCCTGCGTACCATCCTGCGAACAGATCCCTCCGTTCGCACAAAAACTGTTGACCAGCACACTGTCTGCCCCACACGGTAGACCGAGTTCGCAGGCCGCAAGCCGCCAAGCGAGTTCACTGAGCTGCTCGCCCGCCACCAGGCCGTTGAGCGCACGGTCACCCGAGGCGCGCACGCCCATGCCCGGTGCGATCGCCATGAAGGCCTCCGGGTCGCGCGAGGTGCGCACCCGTTCAACCAGGTCACGGCGGTACTCGGGGCTGTCCTGCAGCGGCTCTCCCTCGGCGAACAACGCAGCCTCTGCAGCCAGATTGCCTTGTGCGGCCGCCTTGCGACGTTCGGACAGCACCAGGGCCGTGCCCAGCTTGTCGCCCGGCACGAAACCACCACAACGCTGCGCGACGCGTTCGCGCGCCTGCACCATCGCCGGCGCGGCGGTCAGGCCCAGCCCGGCCAGCACGTTGTTGTCCAGGCGGTAGCCACCCGGATCGACCGCGTACTGCGCGCAATAGTCATAGACACGGCTGAGCATCCAGCGCGCCTCGTGGTTGCCTTCGTCCGCCTGCACACGCAACCGCTGTGCATAGGCATACAGGTCGGTGGCGTCTTCGATATCGGCGCGGAGATCCAGGGGCAGCCCGGACGGCAATGCATTGCCACGCTCGAAGGGTGCCAGGCGGCGCGCGAGCGCCTCCGGCATCACCGGCAGCGGCGCCGCACTGTCAGTGGCTGCCACCCCACCTGCCAGATCCGCCGACGCCAGCGAAGAGGTCGCGGCATGGCCGCTGGCCCGATAACCGGCCACGCCCAGCACGGCCACGGCCGGCAGTACGAGCAACCAGGTTTTCAGGGTCGGAGCGAAGGCCATCGGCGGCGGTGAGCGATGCGGCGGACAGGAAAGCACGAAGTTTAGCAAGGCCCGACGGGCCTGTCTGAACGGGCTTCGTTCATCTCGGAGCGGCATCTCAGGCGATACGGAGACGCCCCGATGGTCTAGCATGGCCCCCTTTCCCGCGATTGCCCCCACCGCCATGCCGTTTCTGGAACTGACCCTGCGTTGCACCGAAGCTACCCAGCCCCGCTATGAGAATGCGCTGGAGGACGTCGGCGCACTGGCCGTCACGCTGCTTGATGCCGAGGCCGATACCAGCAACGAACAGGCCATCCTCGAGCCGGGCGTGGGCGAGACCCCGCTGTGGGACACGCTGGTGCTGAGCGCGCTGTTCCCCGCCGACAGCAACGCGCTGTTGCTGCTGGCCGCACTGGAATCCTTCGATCCGGAACTGGACTGGAGCAGCGGCAGCTTCCGCGCGGTCGAGGATGAAGACTGGGAACGCGCCTGGATCGACCAGTTCCAGCCGATGGACTTCGGCAGCCGTACCTGGATCGTGCCGTGGAACCATGAACTGCCCGATGCCGCACAGGCCGCCGATGCCGCCGTGGTGCGGCTGGACCCGGGCCTGGCGTTCGGTTCGGGCACCCACCCGACCACCGCACTGTGCCTGCGCTGGCTGGACCAGTTGGCAGGCGATGGCCTGCTGCAGGGCCAGCGCGTGCTCGACTTCGGTTGCGGCTCGGGCATCCTCGCACTGGCCGCGCTGAAGCTGGGCGCCGCTGAAGCCATCGGCGTGGACAACGATCCGCAGGCCCTGGTCGCCACCGCCGACAATGCCGAACGCAACGGCGAACAGGCCCGCATGCACGTGTACCTGCCGCAGGACGAACCGGTCGCGACCTATCCGATCGTGGTCGCCAACATCCTCGCCTCGGCGCTGGATGCGCTGGCCGAACTGCTGGCCGCGCGCGTCGCTGCCGGTGGCCGCATCGCCCTGTCCGGCATCCTGCATGGCCAGGAAGGTGAACTGCTGCAGCGCTATGCGGCCTGGTTCGACGATCTGCAGGCCACCCAGGATGGCGACTGGATGCGCATCACCGGCGTGCGCCGCGCCTGATCGTGGTTGAATGACCGCTGGATCCGAGCCCGCGCCCTGAGCATGTCCGAGCCGAACCCACCGCGCCGTCCCCTGGCCACCTTCCTGCGCACCGCGCCGGAAGGTGAGCCCGCGCCTGCGACCGATGCGCGCATGCAGGACGAAGCCGGGCACACAGCGCCTGTGGAGCAGATTCCCGTCGAGCCCATCGACCTGGCAGGCCCACCGGCGACAGAAAGGCGACACGACGATGACGTTGTCATCGTTGATGAAGCAGCGGCCATCGAACCGGCGCCGCTCGCGGTGCAGGCAGCAGCGGCCGCCAGTGATGCCCCCAGCTTCCTGGGCAGCACGCGCGCACGCACGCTGCCAGCACCCCGCTGGCACTGGCTGCTGGTCGCCGGGCTGGCATTGCTGCTGGTACTGCAGAGCGTGCTGGCCGACCGCGCGCGGTTGGCCGCCGACGCCGGCAACCGCGCGTGGCTGGGCACGCTGTGCGGCGTCCTGCACTGCAGCCTGCCGGCCTGGCACGAACCCACGGCGTTCACCATGACCAGCCGCGAGATCCGGCCGCTGCCCGGGCAGGCCGGTGTGCTGCAGGTGCAGGCCAGCATCCGCAACGACGCACGTTGGGCACAAGCGTGGCCAGACCTGCGCCTGTCACTGTCCGATGCCGATGGCCGGGTGATCGGCAGCGGCGTGTTCACGCCCGCGCAGTACCTGGGTGAGAACCCCGGCGCAGCCCTGCTGGAACCGGGCCAGAGCGCACGCGTCGCGTTCCGGGTACAGGAGCCCGCCGCATCCACCGTCGCATTCACCTTCGACTTCCTCTGACCGGGAGAGGCGACCAGCCGTGGCAGGCCGGGCACGCTCGCGCTAGACTGGCCGCCACCACCTCGTCCGGCCGCGCGCTCCGCGCGCACGGGCCAACCGAATCGGGAACCCCCTTGAACGCTGTCCTTTCTCGTCCTGACAACAGTCGTGGCGCTCCCCGGCCACCGCTGCGTGAACACGTCGCCCAGTCCGTGCGCCGCTACCTGCGTGACCTTGATGGCTGCGATGCGGACGATGTCTACGAGATCGTGCTGCGCGAGATGGAGATCCCGCTGTTCGTGGAAGTGCTCAACCACTGCGAAGGCAACCAGAGCCGCGCCGCGGCGATGCTGGGCATCCACCGTGCCACCCTGCGCAAGAAGCTGAAGGAATACGGCATCAGCGCCTGAGCGCACCGATGTGTAGAGTCGAGCCATGCTCGACTGCTCCTGCGCCGGGCAACACGTGAAAGGCAGTCGAGCATGGCTCGACGCTACAGAAGCGGGGCAATGCCGTTCCAGTAGAGCCACGCCATGCGTGGGTGGACGCCCGGCGGAATCAGCCACCCCCGCCCGCCTTCCAGTAATACCGCACCACGTGGAAGAACACCGGCGCGGCGAAGCACACCGAATCCAGCCGGTCGAGCATGCCACCATGGCCCTCGATCATGTGGCCCCAGTCCTTGATGCCACGATCACGCTTGATCGCCGACATCACCAGGCCGCCCCAGAACCCCATCAGGTTGATCAGCAGCGACAGGCCGAACGCCTGCAGCGGCGTGAACGGGGTGATCCACCACAGCGCCGCACCCAGCGCGCTGGCACTCAGCACGCCGCCCACGAAGCCCTCCACCGTCTTCGACGGCGACAGCTTCGGCGCGATCAGGTGCTTGCCCAGCAGCTTGCCCCAGATGTACTGCAGCACGTCCGAGGACTGCACCACGATCACCAGGAAGGCGAACAGCAACACGTTGCGCGACGGATCATGGCCGGGCACGTGCAGGTTCAGCAGCAGCGGCACATGCGAGATGCAGAACACGCAGATCATCAGCCCCCACTGGACCTTCGCGGTCCGCTCCAGGTAGTGCGTGGTATCACCACCGATGGTCGACAGGATCGGCAGGAACAGGAACGCATAGACCGGAATCAGCAGCGTGTACATGCCGTACCAGTCGATCCACACCAGGTAGTACTGCCACGGCAGGACGATGTAGAACGCGGCCAGCAGCGCGTAGTAGTCGCCCGAGCGGGTCGGCGCCAGGGTGATGAACTCGCGCAACGCGAACAGCGAGATGATCGCGAACAGCACGATCACCCCGGCACGTCCGAAGAACAGCGCCAGCCCGACCACGATCGCCATCACCCACCAGGCGCGGATGCGTGACACCAGGTTGGCGATGACTGCACTGGGCTGGCCGCGCTGGCGCCAGCGCAGGGTCTCGGCCACCAGCGTGGCCAGCACCAGCACCGCGCCGACACCAGCAAACAGCAGGCCAGTCTGCTGGCCGACACTCTGCGTTGCCAGATCGCCAGATACATCCAACACGAAACTCATGCACGACCTCCATTCGGCGCCAGGTCCAGCAGCGCCTGCCGGCTGCGGGCCAGGAAGGCGGCCTTGTCCTCGTCGGCCTGCAGTCGCAGCGGCGTACCGAAGGTAGCCGTGCACAACAAGGGCAGCGGCAGGAAGCGGCCCTTGGGCATCACCCGCTTCAGGTTGTCGATCCACACCGGCACGAACTCCAGTTCCGGCCGCTGCCGCGCCAGATGGTAGATGCCGCTCTTGAACGGCAGCAGCGGCTCGTCGCCGACATTGCGCGTGCCTTCCGGGAACAGGATCAGCGAACAGCCTTCATCGACCGCTTCGCGCAGCACCTGCAACGGGTCCTGCTGGCGATGCCCGGCCTCGCGCTCGACCAGCACGCCGTTGAACACCGCGTCGATCAGGTAGCGGCGCAGGCCGTCGCGCTGCCAGTACTCCGCCGCCGCCACCGGACGCACCTGGCGGCGCAGGGCCAGTGGCATCGACGACCAGATCAGCACGAAGTCACCGTGGCTGGCGTGGTTGCCGTAGTAGACGCGGTGCTCGCTGGACGGCGCGCAGCCGATCCACAGCGCGCGCGCGCCGGTCACCACATGGATCGCGCCACTGCAGGCGCGGGCAATCAGTTCGGCGAACATCCATCCCTCCCGTTCACGTCTGCGGCCACAGCACCGCCAGCAGCACCAGCACCAGCTGCACCGCCGTCAGCAGGTACTGACGCAGCAGCAGGCGGCGCATGCCGGCCCATCGCAGATCCCATCCCCGCGACGGTTCCGCTCCCGGTGTGCGGCGCAGGCCACTGTCATGCAGCAGCCGGTCGATGCGTTGCGCCGCGGCCTCATCATTCAAGCCTTCATCGCGCAGCAGCTGCAGCAGGCTGGCATCGAGTGCCACCCGCCACGCGTGATAGGCCTGGGCGACGCCTGCCACCACGCTGAGCAGCATCAGTCCGGCGGCAAGCATCGCCAGCCCGGGCTCGATGCCGAGCAGCAGCAACGCCACCAGCAGCAGCCCCAGCGACAGGCCTGCCGGCCAACGCCCCTGCCGCAGCAGCAGCTGCATGGTCGGAATATCAGGCGTGGTGCTCATGCAGGGTCTCCGGCGGCAACGGTGATCGCACGCAGGTGCGCCTTGCCCAGCACGATGCCCGGACGCGCGGCACGCACGATCGCCACCGCCGCATCGGCACCCGCCGCACGACCGCTGCGCAGCAGCCAGGTCGCCACGCTGGCCGCACTGCGCGAGTAACCCAGCGCGCAGCACACCAGCACCGGCCCGTGCGTGCGAAGGCGCTCGATGGCCTCCGCTGCCTCGCGCAGCTGCTCCGGTTCTGGCACCACCAGGTCCAGCATCGGCACACCGGCGTACGCCGCACCCGGCGCGCAGCAGGACAGCTCGGCACAGGCATCGACCACGCCCACCAAAGGTGTCGGCAATGCCGTGCAGGGAATCCGGCCCAGCCACACGCCGTCCAGCACCGGCAACGGCTGCGGCACGCGTCGCGTCCACAACCGCGAATTGATCCAGGCCGCGCCCAGGTACGGCGCCAGCAGCCAGCGTGCCGCCATGGTCAGGCGACCATCGGCACGCTTCTGGAACACCGCCGTACCCAGCCCGGCATAGGCCAGCGCCACCAGCAGCAACGACACCCCCGGCCACAGCAGCCACAACGCCGCGCCACGCAGAAGCACCACCGGCACCAGCAATACGGCGGCCGCCAGCAGGTACAGCGCGGCCAATCGCCAACGTTTGGCATCACCCGCAGTACGCCAGGCGCGCAGCGGCGGCGTGCCCTGCTCCGGCCACAGCCATACGCACAGCCAGCCGGCCAGCAGCCCGGTCGGGATGTCGATGAAATGGTGCTGGAACGTGGTCAGCACCGAGACACCGATCAGCAGTGCCCACACATGCAGCACCCAACGCCACACGCCGTGCAGGTACTGCGCGAACTTCACCCACAGCACGATCAGCAGCACGATGTGCAGCGATGGCGCCTGGTTGAACGGCTTGTCGAAGCCCAGCAGCACATCGAACAGCCAACCGAACACGCCGCCAATCTCCGGCCGCTCGAAACTGAAGCGCAGCGGCCACAGCAGGAAGCAAGTGACCGCGATCAGCTGTGCACTGAACAGCCGCAGCGCATGCCGGTCCAGTTCCAGACGTTGCCGGCACAGGAAGAAGGAGACCGCGTAGAACAGGTCGATCGACCAGTACGGCACGATCGTCCACGGCACGAAGGGAATGCGCGTCTCCCAGGCGAACGCCATCACCGGCAGTTCGGGATGGCGACCAGCCATCCAGTTGGCGAAGCCGTAGCTGGCGAAGAAGAACGGACCCAGCAGAGCCAGCCACAGCAGGGCGCGCCGCCAAGGGCGCCCTTCCGCGGCCAGTGGGGTTGCGGCCAGCGTCGCCATCACGCGGTCCGGCGCGCCAGCGACACGGTGAAGATGCCGAAGTCATCGATGCGCTGCGCCACCTTCTCGAACCCGGCCAGGCGCACCAGCTCATCCATCTCCTGCTGGGTACGGCGGCGCATCACCCACGCGGCGCCGCCTCGATGGCTGGTCAGCGCGCGGGCGATGAATTCCAGCTGCGGGTGCCAGGGCTGGCCGGTGTAGGCCAGGTAGCCGCCCACCGGTACGGTTGCGGCGATGCCCTGCAGCGAGCGCAGCACGGCGTCGTTGTCGGGGAATAGTTCGTACAGGCCCGATACCACCGCCAGCGTAGGCGCCGGGTCCACCGCCGCCAGTTGCGCCGGATCGAACGCATCGCCCTGCTCGAAGTGGGCGATGTCGGCTGCACCGAGGCGCTCGATCAAGGCCTGGCCCTGGGTCACGTTCAGATCGCTGAAATCACGCAGCACGATGCGGTCGGCGCGCTGTTCGCCCTGGCCCAGCGCTTCCAGCACATAGCGGCCATGGCCGGCGGCCACGTCCAGCACGCGCACCGGCGTGCCCCGCCCGCGCAGTCGCTGCGCAGCATCGCGCAGCAGTTCCTGCAGGTGCTGGCCGCGCACACGGATGCCGCGCCAGCCGATTGCATCCAGATAGTTGCGGTCGACCATGCGGCCCAGCGGGCCCTTGCCACGCGCTTGGTCGCGATAGATGTAGTCCAGCGTGCTGCCGGAATCGAAACCGGTCTGCAGGCCCAGCGCGATGCCTTCGGACAACGTGCCACCGAAACGCAGGCCGCCACGCACCACGCGCCAGCGCAGGTCGGCCAGGCTGTTGCGTTCCGGTGGCCAGGCCAGGATCTCCGATTCCTCGAAGGTCGGACCATGCCGGTGTGCGTCACGACGCGACAACTCGCGCAGCGGTTCGGCGAAGCGCGCCTGGATGAAACTGCGGATGCGCGCCAGTGCCGACGCCCGATCGCGCTCGCCCAACGTGTCGTGGAAGAAGCCCGGCAGGTGCACGCGCTCCTTGATCGGGCTGGACAGGCGCTCGTAGAAGCGGTCCTGCGGGCCACGATGCACGACGAAGTCCGAGCCGGACACCAGCAGCTGCACCGGCACGCTGATCGCCTGCGCATCGGCGACGATGCGGTCGGCCGCTTCGTACAGGCCCAGCAGCACGCGCACCGAGATCGGGCGGGTGATCAGCGGATCGGTACGATAGCTTTCCACCCGTGCCGGGTCGTGGGTCAGCCACTGCGGCTTGACGTAGCTGTTGACGAAGAAATTGCCGCGCAGCTTCTGCATCAGCGCCAACCCAGCGCGTGCGAACGGCACGTACAGCTTCACCTTGAAGGCGGGCGAAGCCATCACCAGCGCACGCAGGCGCGGCGCGTAATCGTGCACCCAGGTCGCGGCGACCACCGCCCCCACGCTCTGCGCGATCACCACGATGTCTTCCACCGCGATACCGTGCTCGGCGCCGATGTGGGCAATGAAGCTGTCCAGGTCACGCACCAGCGCCGGGAAGCCCGGTGCATCGCCACGTGCGCCCGGCGAACGGCCATTGCCGCGCGCATCCCAGGCGAAGAAGGCGGTGTCGGGCAGGTCCAGCTCATCGACCAGGTGGGTGACCCGGCCGGAGTGCTCGTGGCCGCGGTGCAGCAGCACGATGGCCTTGGTGGCCGGGGTTGCGGTGGTGCCCGCCCAGTACCGGTAGAACAGCGGTACCTGGTCGAAGCTGTGGAATTCCCGTTCCTGCGCCTGACGCATGCAATCTCCTGATTGTCTTTTTGTATCTGCTTGATTAATTCGGCGAAACCGCCGCTTCCCGCAGTCCGCGACGGACGCGGTTGATCATCGTCAGCACGCACAACACTGCCATGGCTGCAGCCACGCCGCTGACCGTCAGTGCACCGCCCCAGCCGAAGGCCAGCAGCAAGCCCAGCGCACCGATCACGAAGGCGCGGTCGCTCTTGCCCATCGGGCCGTCATAGCGGCGGCTGGCACCGACCATCAGCCCCAGCACGCCGGCGTACTCGCTCAGCGCCGCCGTCCAGGCCAGCAGCCACAGCGCCTCCGGGCGCACGCCGGGTACGCTGAGCAGGCTCAGGTACAGCGCCGCATCGGCGATCACATCGCACAATTCGTTCAGATAGGCGCCCAGCCGCGATTGCTGGCCGAATTCGCGCGCCAGCATGCCGTCCACCGCGTTGAGCGCCATGCGCAGCAGCATCCACAACGGCAGCAGCAGATACAGCAGAGGCTGGGCAGGCGCGCAGCACCACACGGCCGCGGCCACCAGCAGCGAGACCACGGCAGCGGCCACGGTCACCGTATTGGCAGTGATCCCCATGCGGAACAGACCGCGTACGGCTGGACGCAACAGGTCCTGGAAACGTCCCTTCAATGCATAGATCGACATGATCCGTACCCGCTGATCCTTGGCAGTGCGGGCACAGCCTACCCCATCGTTGGCAGATTCCGACAACCCGGCTCTGGTCCGCAGACCAGACTCCGGATCGGGCCGGATCGGTGTGCCCGACCCGGCCTTAAGCCGATTGCCACGGCAAATTACCCCTTCCAGCGCCCGCCACGGGCCCCCACCGCCTACAATATCGGCCCCGCTCCGCTGCCGATTCTGTCCCATGACTGCTGATCTGTTGCCCGTCCGCCGGGCCCTCCTCTCCGTTTCCGACAAGACCGGTCTGGTCGAGCTGGCCACTGCGCTGGCGGCACGCGGCGTGGAGCTGCTGTCCACCGGCGGCACCGCCAAGGCGATCCGCGATGCGGGCCTGGCCGTGAAGGACGTGGCCGAGGTCACCGGTTTCCCGGAAATGATGGACGGCCGCGTCAAGACCCTGCACCCGATGGTGCACGGTGGCCTGCTGGGCCGTTCGGGCCTGGATGATGCGGTGATGGCCGAGCATGGCATCGGTGCCATCGACCTGCTGGTGCTGAACCTGTACCCGTTCGAGTCGGTCACCGCCAAGGCCAACTGCACCCTGGCCGACGCGGTCGAGAACATCGACATCGGCGGCCCGGCCATGCTGCGCTCGGCGGCCAAGAACTTCGCCCGCGTGGCGGTGGCCACCGATCCGTCGCAGTACGCCGAACTGCTGGCCTCGCTGGCGGCCAACGACGGCCAGCTGTCGGCCGCCACCCGCTTCGCGTTCTCGGTGGCCGCGTTCAACCGCGTCGCCCAGTACGACGCGGCGATCAGCAACTACCTGTCGGCGGTCACCGCCACCGACGCCGCCGTGCCGGCCCGTGCCGAGTACCCGGCGCAGATGAACTCCACCTTCGTCAAGGTGATGGACCTGCGCTACGGCGAGAACCCGCACCAGAGCGGCGCGTTCTACCGAGACCTGTACCCGGTGCCGGGCACCCTGGCCACGTTCCAGCAGCTGCAGGGCAAGGAACTGAGCTACAACAACCTGGCCGATGCCGATGCGGCGTGGGAGTGCGTGCGCCAGTTCGACGCGCCGGCCTGCGTCATCGTCAAGCACGCCAACCCGTGCGGCGTGGCCGTCGGTGCCGGCAACGGCGATGCCTACGAGCTGGCCTACGCCACCGACCCGACCAGCGCCTTCGGCGGCATCATCGCCTTCAACAAGCCGCTGGACGCTGCCACCGCCAAGGTCATCCTGGACCGCCAGTTCGTGGAAGTGCTGATCGCCCCGGATTACGAGCCGGCCGCGCTGGAATACGCGCAGAAGAAGGCCAACGTGCGCGTGCTGCGCATCCCGCACGGCGACGGCCTGAACAACTTCGACAGCAAGCGCGTCGGCTCGGGCCTCCTGCTGCAGTCCTCGGACAACCGCGGCATGACCCGCGACGAACTGAAGGTGGTCAGCAAGCTGGCGCCGACCGACAAGCAGTTCATCGACCTGCTGTTCGCCTGGAAGGTGGCCAAGTTCGTGAAGTCCAACGCGATTGTGTACGCCAAGGACAACCGCACGATTGGCGTGGGCGCCGGGCAGATGAGCCGCGTGTACTCCGCGCGTATCGCCGGCATCAAGGCGGCCGATGCGAACCTGGTAGTCGAGGGTTCGGTGATGGCCTCCGACGCGTTCTTCCCGTTCCGCGACGGCATCGATGCCGCTGCTGCCGCCGGCATCAAGGCGGTCATCCAGCCGGGCGGTTCGATGCGCGATGCCGAAGTGATCGCCGCCGCCGACGAACACGGCCTGGCCATGGTGTTCACCGGCGTGCGCCACTTCCGCCACTGATCCTGGAGCGACACGGATGTCCGCAGTTTCGATGAAACCGCTGGCCGTGCTCGCCCTCACGGGCGCGGCCGTGCTGGCCGGGTGCAAGCCTGCTGCCGAGCCCAGCATGGCGCCGAAGGTGGATGCGCCTGCGGTGGCACCCACCGCGCCAGAACAGCATGTCAGCCGCACCGCGCGGCTGCAGGCCTTCCTGGTCCAGCGCTACGGCAAGAACGCCAGGCTCTCCGGGCAATGGCACGGCAGCTGGAACGACGACGGCGAAACCCGCCCGATGGACTGGCACGTCTGCGCCGAGCAACCGGTGGTGAGTGGCGACAGCTGGCAGCAGTTGCTGGCGGTCTGCGGCGCACTGTCCGAGGGCGCGCACATCGACGCAGGAACGATCGACTTCTTCGTGCTGCGCCCGAAGGGCGATGGCTTCGAGGTGACCAGCGAACTGACCGGCGAGCGCTTCGGCAGCGGCGGCCAGCCCGGCACCGTCAGCGTCATCCGCGCCGGCAGCGACTTCTATGGCTTCCGGGTCGAGGACGGCTGGTTCGGGCAGGGCTTCTCGCTGCTCTCGCAGTCGCTGATCCTACCAGGCCCCAAGGGCCTGGTTGCCAGTGGCAGCGTGCGCAGCCATATCGACAATGACGCCCAGTACGAGTGCGACAACCTGGGGGCCAGCAGCGACCCGGACACCGTCGAGGACTGCCGCACCCGCCGTTTCAGCATCGATTTCGCACTGCGTTTCGACGACAGCGATCGCAGCGCGCGCGTCTGGCCGCTGCTGATCGAGGAAACCGGCACCACCTGCGGCGGCAAGCAGGTCCGGCAGCAGCACCGCTTTACCCTGGACCCGAAGACCTGGGCCTATTCCTTCCCCGAATCGCTGCGACGCGAAGGCTGCGAGTGAAGCACCTGCGCCGCCGGGGACATCGACTTTCCCCTCCCACGCAATCTGGAATCTCGTGATGAACGTACTTGTCATCGGCTCTGGCGGCCGCGAACACGCCCTGGCATGGAAGCTGGCCCAGTCCTCCCGTGTCACCGAAGTGATCGTGGCGCCCGGCAACGCCGGCACCGCCAGCGAAGACAAGTGCCGCAACGTGGCGGTGAAAGTGACCGACATCGACGGCCTGCTGGCGCTGGCCCAGGCTGAAGGCGTGGCGCTGACCGTGGTCGGCCCGGAGGTACCGCTGGTGGCCGGCGTGGTCGACCGCTTCCGTGCCGCCGGCCTGCGCATCTTCGGGCCGACCGCCGCCGCCGCGCAGCTGGAAGGCAGCAAGGCCTACGCCAAGGATTTCCTGGCCCGCCACAACATCCCCACCGCGTTCTACGCCGTGCACACCGACGTGGACGCCGCCCTGTCCTACATCCGCGAGAAGGGCGCACCGATCGTGGTCAAGGCCGATGGCCTGGCCGCCGGCAAGGGCGTGATCGTGGCAATGACCCTGGCCGAAGCCGAGGACGCGGTGCGTGACATGCTGTCGGGCAACGCCTTCGGCGACGCCGGTGCGCGCGTGGTGATCGAAGAGTTCCTCGACGGCGAGGAAGCCAGCTTCATTTCGATGGTGGACGGTGTGCATGCACTGCCGATGGCCACCTCGCAGGACCACAAGCGCGTCGGCGACGGCGACACCGGCCCGAATACCGGCGGCATGGGCGCGTATTCGCCGGCGCCGGTGGTAACCCCGGAGGTGCACGCCCGCGTGATGCGCGAGGTGGTGAACCCGACCGTGCAGGGCATGATCGCCGACGGTATCCCGTTCACCGGTTTCCTCTACGCCGGCCTGATGATCGACGCCAGCGGCGCACCGAAGGTGATCGAGTTCAACGTGCGCTTCGGCGACCCGGAAACCCAGCCGGTGATGCTGCGCCTGCAGTCGGATCTGGTCGAACTGGTGGAAGCCGCCATCGACGGTCGTCTGGACCAGATCGACGCACAGTGGGATCC
Source organism: Stenotrophomonas sp. GD03819 (assembly GCF_029841665.1). Classification (NCBI taxonomy): domain Bacteria; kingdom Pseudomonadati; phylum Pseudomonadota; class Gammaproteobacteria; order Lysobacterales; family Lysobacteraceae; genus Stenotrophomonas; species Stenotrophomonas sp. GD03819. The sequence goes on along the minus strand of NZ_JAOCEW010000006.1, from coordinate 25,104 downwards.
GCGGCCGTCGCTGGGCGTGGTGCTGGCGGCGAAGCCGTACCCGGAAGCGCCGATCACCGGCGACGTGATTTCCGGCCTGGACGACGTGCCGGCCAGTGCCAAGGTGTTCCATGCCGGTACGGCATTGGATGCACAGGGCCAGGTGCTCAGTGCCGGCGGCCGCGTGCTGTGCGTGGCTGCACTGGGTGACAGCGTGCGCGACGCGCAGGCGAACGCCTATGCCGGCGTGGCCAAGGTGACCTGGGCCAACGAATTCCACCGCAACGACATCGGTTGGCGCGCGATCGCACGCGAGGGGTGAGACCTGGTAGATCCACTACACAGCTTCCTGCATGGAACCAGATCACGGATTCTGGGAGTCTTCACCGTCCTCGGCATGGAAGCCGGGACGGTGCGCTTCGGGAAGAAGCGACGCACGTCAAGCGAAGGAAATTACGCTGAGTGAATCTGCTACTTCGCCGAGTCAAGATAACGCTTCCAGTTCTCGAAGAGCCGCGCAACATTCTGCTCATGTGAGTGCGCAGCCGGATCATACCCATCAGAAGCTGGCATGTACCTGACAAAGCTCTCCAGAGACTCCGGGTAATCAAAATCAGCGTAGATCCTCTCAACCTCTCCGAGCGGATCAGCAATCTCATCGCGCTTAGCGTAAGCGTCCGCGAGAAATGCAACCAGCCATCTTCTGAAAATCTCATCCTCGTTTGAGTTCTTGTCGAATGCCGCCAACTGCGCAGCTACGCTATTACGCTCATCGGGAAAAGCCCCTTCAAGTCTTTCAATCAAGGAGTTCAGATTGAACTTCTCTTCCAGTCCCTTCTGCTCCGACGCGCAGTGCTTCGCAACCTCAAAGTCAATCAGATGGCGCCCCAGTGCCCACGCCACCTCGGTCTGACTCCAGGGCCCATAGGGTTGAATACAGTCATACGTTCTCATGTAGACACTCACTTCTTGTTTGGTATTCCGTTCATGCTGCCACCTTCCACAAATCTTTGATGGGTCAAGTCGCCAGCCTTGTCGACTATGTATTCAAACCGACCAGCCTTTCCATTGAGTTCACCGGGTAGCTGAGTCAGAGTGCGAACCACGCCGTCGCCTCCTGTCAATGGAGTATGAACACCTGCTTCTGCAGCGGTCTCTCGCATAAAGGTCGCTGAATTGTGCCCAGCGTCCGCTTTGAGTGCACTTCCAACAGGCCGGGAATTCAAAAGTGCCCGACCTTCTGCACTCAGAGCTTTGGATGCCGCAACACCTGCTCCACCGGCACCTGTAACTCCTGCGATATCAGCAGCGATACTGGTAGCTGCCGATACGACACTTGGATTGGCCATCGCAACCATGCCAGCTTCGATCAGCACTGGGGCAGCCATTGCCGCTGTAACGGCGATTGCGGCCGGTCTCATCGGCTCGTATACGGCGCCATTTCCGGCAGCAATATCTCTCCGATGCTGCTCAACGAATCGCTCTGCGGCCTGCCTTCCATCCGCATCGACGAACCTGTACGGATTCCCGTTCGCGTACCGATACCGATTGAACTGCTCAACTGGCATTTGGTGAGCGGTAACTGGGTCTACCGACAGAAACACGCCCAATTGTGGATCCATGTAGCGCTGTTGCATGTAGCTCAGCCCTGTAGCCGAGTCGCTCACATGTCCGGCGTACCCAGGTCCATCCGTGACCTGACCGCCTACCACGGCCCCGTAGGGTTCGTAGTCATATCGCTTGATGACGTTGCCGTTGGCATCGCTTTCCGCCACAACCGAGCCGAGGGCATCAGTGTGAATGTATGTGATCGTTGTCTGGGCGATTGCGGATGGTGACAGGCCAAGGCCCATCAGCAGCACGCAGCACAGCCAGACGCCTATGGCACCCAGCTTGCGAGTTCGATCTTCAAATCCCCCGAGGCGGGTCGACACACCGCCTGCAGTTCCCCCGAACCTGCGCATCATTCCAATCCATGAAAGAGCCTTGAAGCAAGGCTTGGCATTCATAGCACAGGAAGGCAGTCATCGGAGTCCAACTCCAGGACTGAGGCCAGAGGGACCATTCTGAATTGGACCAGGCCCTTGGCTATAAACCTCTCGAGGGATTGAACGGCTACCGGAAGCGCATGACTGCCCGCCATGGGCTGGTACTACTGAAGCAGCCGATCAGCGGCCCGCATTACCAACAGCCATGCCGGTCAAACGAAAAGCCCCGACCAACGCCGGGGCTTTTCATCAGAACGGGGCCGGAAACAGGAACCGAACCAAAGATCTATGCCTTACGCGGTGAACAGCGCCTTCATCTTCTTCAGCGCGTTCGCTTCAACCTGGCGGATACGCTCAGCCGACACGCCGTACTCGTCGGCCAGTTCCTGCAGCGTCACCTTGCTGTCGGCATCCAGCCAGCGGCGGCGGATGATGTCGCGCGAACGCGCATCCAGCTCGGCCAGGCCTTCGCGCAGCAGCTGCATCTGGTTGTCTTCGCTGTCGGCACGTTCGTAGGCCATCGACGGATCTTCGTCGTTGGCAACCAGGAACGCGGCCGGCGACGGCGGCGCGTGTTCGTTGTCCTCGTCGGTCGGTGCATCGAAACCGATATCGCGACCGGACAGGCGCGATTCCATTTCCATGACCTCGCGCTCGGACACGTTCAGGTCCTTGGCGACGGCGCTGACTTCCGCCGCGTTCATCCAGCCCAGGCGCGTCTTCGACTTGCGCAGGTTGAAGAACAGCTTGCGCTGCGCCTTGGTGGTGGCGACCTTCACGATGCGCCAGTTCTTCAGGATGAACTCGTGCATCTCGGCACGGATCCAGTGCACGGCGAAGGAGACCAGGCGCACGCCCATGTCCGGGTCGAAGCGCTTGACCGCCTTCATCAGGCCGATGTTGCCTTCCTGGATCAGGTCGCCCAGTGCAAGACCGTAGCCGTTGTAGCCGCGGGCCACGTGCACCACGAAGCGCAGGTGCGAATGCACCAGCTCGCGGGCGGCGTCCAGATCGTTGCCGTCGCGGAAGCGACGGGCCAGGTCCTGTTCGTCATCGACCGACAGCACCGGGATCTGGTGCACGGCACCGATGTAGGCGTCCAGCGAACCGAGCGCACTGGGAATCGGGAGATTGTTTGCCACAAGGGCAGTAGAGGTGTTCTGGCTCATAGGCACCCATCTTAGCAGTCCGGGATTTGGACTGCTAAAGGAGGAAAAAGTTCCAGCATCCTATTGATGCAACACTGGTCCCAAACAGAGCCCTACCGTAGCGCGATTTGATGACAGTGGCGAGCGCGCTTTTCGGGATTCACAATCCCTTGGAATTCAATCAATTACCTGCCGGAAACCGGCCGATTCCGGTCAAGGTTAGCTGAACAGGCCGTCCCCGGACGCCCATTCAGGGCCGGAAACGTTGCCCGGCGTTCAGCCCCGGACCGGCACCGCCGCTCAGAGCGCCGAACGCGGCGGCAGCGACCAGTCGACCGGGGCCTGGCCGCGACGCTGCAGGTACTCGTTGGCCATCGAGAAATGCCGGCATCCCAGGAAGCCACGGTGGGCCGACAACGGCGACGGGTGCGGCGACTTCAGCACGCGATGGCGACGGGTATCGATGACCTTGCCCTTCTGCTGCGCATAGGCGCCCCAGAGCATGAACACCAGGCCTTCGCGCTCGCGGTTGAGCACGTCCACCACGTGGTCGGTGAAGCCCTCCCAGCCACGGCCCTGGTGCGCACCGGCCTTGCCCTCTTCCACGGTCAGCACGGCATTGAGCAGCAGCACGCCGCGCTGCGCCCACGGGATCAGGCAGCCGTGGTCCGGGCGCGGGATACCGAGATCGCTCTCGATTTCCTTGTAGATGTTCAGCAGCGACGGCGGCACCGGCACGCCCGGCGGCACCGAGAAACTCAGGCCATGCGCCTGGCCACGGCCGTGGTACGGGTCCTGGCCGAGGATCACCACCTTCACCTGCTCGAATGGCGTGGCATCGAACGCGGCGAAGATCTGCGGACCGGGCGGGAACACCGCCGCACCACTGGCCTTGCGCTGGCGCAGGAAGCTGGACAGCTCCCGCATCTGCGGCTGCATCAGGTAATCGCCGACATGCTGTTTCCAGCTCGGTTCCAGCTGGATCGTCGGGGTGCCGGCTACTTCATCCATCATCGAATCAGGGGTCCATCGTTCAATCGGGCCAGGCGCAGCTGGAACAGCACCTTGGTGACCAGCAGCCGTTCTTCAATCGGCTTGAGCACCAGGTCGTTGGCGCCGGACTGCAGCAGCCCGGTCTGGTTGTGCGGGTTGCCATCGCCGGTCATCACCAGCACCGGCAGGCGGCGCTTGCCGTAGCCGAAGTCCACGCGCACGCGCTGCACCACGTCGCGGCCGCTCAGCTCGCCCTTCAGGGTGACGTCGGTCAGCACCAGGTCGATGCGATGGCGGCTGCGGCCCAGCGACTCGGCGGTGAGCAGGGTGAACGCCTCTTCGGCGCTGACCACGTGCAGCACGTTCAACTGCTGTCGCTCAAGCATGCGCTTGGTGGCCTCGGCGACCACGCGGCTGTCCTCGATATAGAGGATGGTGGCGCCGGGAATGGTCTGCGGCTGCACATAGCCACGGACGAAGGTCGCCAGTGCCTCGTGGCCCAGCGCCTTGTCGAAATAGTCGGTGACGTACTCGGTGAAGCGGCGCTGCTCCAGGTGCTGCTGGGCATCGCCGGAGACCACGATCACCGGCACATAGGCCTGGCCCGCCGCTTCGCGCACCATCCGCGCCAGCGCCAGGCCGTCGCCATCGCGCAGGGTCAGCGAGGTCGTCACCAGGTCGACCGGGCCCTGCGCCAGCGCCTGCTGCGCGTCTTCGATGCTGTCGCAGCCGATCACCTCCACGCCAGGCAGGTCACGCTGCAGGACGTCGGCGATCAGCTTGCGGACCAGCTTCGACCCGTCGACCACCATCACCCGCGTCGCGGGCCCTTCAAGGTGCTTCAGCGCTTGCGGTTGCATGCCGGTCTCAGGTGTCGGTCGGGCGGGTCTGGCGCAGGAAATGGCCGGTCACCAGCCACGCGCCCAGCCAACCCAGCAGCAGCGTGCCGAGCAGGACCAGGCTGCCATGCAGCAGGTCCAGGCCATGCAGCACGAACGGGCTGCCATAGCTGCGCGAGAGTTCGGCCAGCGGCACGCGCAGGGCGGCGCCGGCCGCAGCAATCAGGGCCAGCGCCACCGCGCCGGCACCCAGTCCATACCACGCGCCCAGGTACAGGAACGGGCGGCGAATGAAGCCATCACTGGCGCCGAGCAGCTGCAGCACGCCGATCTCTTCGCGACGCGCCTGGATATCCAGGCGCACGGTGTTGCCGACCACCAGCGCGGCGCCCACGCCGAGCAGTACCGACAGCACCTGCACCAGCCGTGCGCCGAACGCCAGCCAGGCATCCAGACGCTGGCGCCACAGTGCGTCGTGCTGCACCAGGTCGGCCTCGGGCAGGCTCTCCAGCGCGCGCGCCAGGCGTGCGTCGTCCTTGCCCTGGCCCGGGGTGATCACCAGCAGCGAGGGCAATGGATTGTCGTTGAGTGCGTCGATCGCCTCACCGAGGCCGGCATCGCGCAGTTCCTGCAGGCCCTGCTCGGGCGTGCGCACGTTCACTTCGGCCACGTCGTCGCGGTCGCGCAGCTGGCCGGCCAGGCGCAGTGCGCCGGGACCATCGACGTTGCCCTTCAGGAACACGTTGATGTCGCGCGACTGCTGCACGCTGCCGGCGAACTGCTTGAGGTTGTCCAGCGCGATCGACAGGCCAAGCGGCAGGGCCAGTGCCAGCGCCATGACCATCACCGTCAGCAGGGTCGCCCACGGCTTGCGGCAGGCGCGGCCAAGGCTGAACACCACGCTGTGCACGTGGTGCTGGAACCAGACGCCCACGCGCGAGGGCGCGGCGGCTTCGCTGTTTTCGTTCTTCGCCATGCGTTACTCCGCCAGGTCCTGCGGCGAGATGTCATCCACCAGCCGGCCGTGGTCGAGGATCAGCACGCGCTTGCGCATGCGACGCAGCAGCGGCAGATCGTGGCTGACCACCAGCACGCTGGTGCCGCGCGAGGGCAGCTCGGCGAACAGGGCCATGATCTCCGCGGCCAGGGTCGGGTCGAGGTTGCCGGTCGGCTCATCGGCCACCAGCAGCTTGGGTTCGCCGACGATGGCGCGGGCGATGCCGACGCGCTGCTGCTCGCCGGCCGACAGCTGCGAGGGCAGCGCCTTCTCGCGATGGCCCAGGCCCATCCGCTCCAGCACCGAGCGCACGCGCTTGTTGATGTCGCCACGGCGGGTGCCGCGCAAGATCAGCGGCAACGCCACGTTCTCGGCGATCGAGCGGTCCATCAGCAGGCGATGGTCCTGGTAGACCGCACCCACCGCGCGACGGTGGCGGGGCACGTCGCCGCCACGCACCTTCAGCAGGTTGCGCTCGTCGAACACCACCGCACCGCGGCTGGGCCGCTCGTCCAGGTGGATCAACTTGAGCAGGGTGCTTTTGCCCGCACCGGAATGGCCGGTGACGAACAGCATCTCGCCCGGCGCGACCTCGAAGCTGACATCGGTCAGTGCCTCGTGGCCACCGGCGTACTGTTTGCTGACATTGTCGAAGCGCAGGACACTCATGCCCCGATTATGCAGGACCGGCGCGACGTCGTGGAGATGGTGGGTGCCACCGGCCCCGCCTGGTGGGTGCCGACCGTTGGTCGGCACACCTTTCAAAGCCACCCGACCAACGGTCGGGTGCTACCCGCTGATCGGCAGTACCGATCAGTTGCCCGACAGCATCCGGCGGATCTTGCGGCCAATGCGGGTCAGGAACGAATCACCGGTATCAGCGGCGGTACGCACCGGCTTGGCCACCACCTGCACCGGGGTGACCGGGCTGGCGCCATTGCCGGCAGCGCTCTGCACGCCCTCGGCACCTTCGACCGGACGGCCGTGGCGACGACGACGGCGCTTGCGCGGCTTGTGCTCGCCGTCCACCGCACCTTCCGGTGCGCCTTCGGCGCGCGGCGGGCGCGGCGGACGCGGGGCCTGGGCAACGGCGCCTTCGGCACCGGCGGCCGGGGCGGCAGCGCCTTGTTCGCCCTCCACGCGCGGCTTGCGCGGGCCACGCGAGCGGCGCTCGCCGCTGCGCTCACCGTCGCGACCACCACGGCCACCACCGCCTGAACGGCCGCCACTACGGCCACCGCCCCGACGCTCTTCCTCGGCGGCGCGGGCTTCGCGCGCTTCGCGGAAGATCTGGCCGACGCTTTCGTTGTCCTCGCCTTCCTCGCCTGCTGCGGGGGCCGGGCGTTCCGGGCGCGGCAGCGGGGTCAACAGTTCCTTGGTCACCGGCTCGGACGGAATCTTCTGCTCGATATAGGCCTCGATGTCCGGCAGGCCCATTGCATAGCGCTCACAGGCGAAGCTGATCGCGTCTCCCTCTTCACCCAGGCGCGCGGTACGACCGATGCGGTGCACGTAGTCTTCGGCATCGAACGGCAGGTCGTAGTTGTAGACGTACTTGATGCCGTCGATGTGCAGGCCGCGCGCAGCCACGTCGGTGGCCACCAGGATTTCCAGCTGGCCCTTCTGGAAGCGGTTGAGCAGGCTCTCACGCTTCTTCTGCGGCACGTCGCCGGACAGCACGCCCACGCGGTAGCCGGCCTTTTCCAGCGAACGCGCCACACGCTCGACGAACACCTTGGTGTTGACGAAGACCATGGTGCGCGCGCCTTCGCTGCGCGACAGCAGGCCCAGCAGCAGCGGGATCTTCTCGTCGTCGGCCGGGAAGTAGATGCGCTGGCGCACGCGCGCGGCGGTGATGGTCTCGGCTTCGACCACCAGCTTCTGCGGCTCGTTCATGTGCTCGTAGGCCAGCTCCAGCACGCGATGGCTGAGGGTGGCACTGAACAGCAGGGTCTGGCGGGTGGTGCGCTCGGGCATGCGGCGCAGCAGGAAGCGGATGTCCTTGATGAAGCCCAGGTCGAACATGCGGTCGGCTTCGTCCAGCACGCAGATCTCGCAGGCGTGCAGCGACACCACCTTGTGCTGTTTCACGTAGTCGATCAGGCGGCCCGGGGTGGCGATGATCACGTCCACGCCCTGCTGCAGCAGTTCGCGCTGCTTGTCGTAATCCACGCCGCCGTAGACCAGCGCGAAACGCAGGCCCAGATCGGAACCGAACTTGACCGCATCCTTGTGGATCTGGATGGCCAGTTCGCGGGTCGGGGCGAGGATCAGCGCGCGCGGATCTTCCGGCTTGCGGTCGGCCAGGGCCGGACGCGTCAGCAGGCGGTTCACGACAGCGACCAGGAAGGCCAGGGTCTTGCCGGTGCCGGTCTGAGCCTGGCCGGCAACATCACCACCGGGCAGCGCGACGGGCAGGGTCAGCGCCTGGATCGGGGTGCAACGGGTGAATCCGGCTCCTTCAAGACCGGCCTGCAGGGCCGGGTGCAGCTCGAAGGAGGAAAAGGTCAAATCGGTCAGCGGTTTGTCGCTCATGAGTCCGTCTTGGTATGGCCGCCGGCCCGTGGGGCGGCTGGCACTTCAGCGTCTAGGGGCACCGTCGCAAACTGCGGCCCCTGCGGCGGGTTGGCAGGCTGGGACCACCCGGTCCGTGCGCCGCACAATGCCCCAGTTTAACGCACTCGGGCCAGCAAACCGGAATGACCTGTCTCATAAAGTCAAGAGACGGCGCCCTTCACCCAGCCACACCGGACTTGAACGGCCCTGCCAGGCCCGCTGGTGTCGCCCACTGCCAGCCCCATGTACAGGAAGACAGTGAAATCCGACACATACCCGGTATCGAAGCGATCACGATACGCTGGGTTCCAGCCGGCGCCTGTCCCTGCCCTGCGATAGGGGTACACTGCCGGCCGTGAGCGTCCAGGCATCCCGCCGAACGCACCGCGGCAGTGCGCCGCGAGGCAACGACGAGGGTCGCGCCACCGGGCATGGCCCAGTTCACCCACCTCCGGCATGGCCGGGTGCAATCCAAGACGAGAAACCAAGATGAGCGACAAGGTTGTACATGTCGGCGACGCCGACTTTGATAGTGCAGTGCTGAATTCCAAGGAACCGGTGCTGGTCGATTTCTGGGCCGAGTGGTGTGGCCCGTGCAAGATGATCGCCCCGGCGCTGGACGAGCTGGCCGACGCCTACCAGGGCCGCGCCAAGATCGCCAAGGTCAACGTCGACCACAACCGTGCGCTGGCCGCCAAGTACCACGTGCGTTCGATTCCGTACCTGGTCGTGTTCAAGGACGGCGAGAAGGTTGGCGAGCAGATCGGTGCGGTGGGCAAGGCCCAGCTGGCCGGCCTGCTGGACAAGGCCCTGGCCTGATTCCTGCTGTTCTCCGGCAGCCGCCGACCGCGGCTGCCGGCGGGCGCCCCGCGCCCATGATGAATGCTGTTCCCGGCAGCCCTTGCACGGCGCCGCAGGCCGATGATAGTGTCGGCATATCCGGCCGCGTTCGCGTGCCGCACCCTCTGGACGCAGTTTCCTCCAGACCCATTCCCAACGTTCGCCGCCCCAGCCGGGCGCTCGCACCTTCAAGCGAGGAATAACGCTCTTGTCCGATAACACTTCCGAAACCGGCAGCGCCGATGCGCCCGCCGAAAAGCGCGTGCGCAAGCCCCGCGTGAGCAAGGCCGCCGCCCCGGCAGCCGCCGAAACCAGCGCCGCTCCGGCGCAGCCGACCCTGCCGCTGGCCGCCGCGCCCGAGGCACCGGCTGCTGCCCCCGCACCGAGCGCGCCCGCCGCCGAGGCCCCTGCCAGCAGTGGCGGCGGCGAAGGCGGTGAGGGTCGCGAATCCGGCCAGCCGCGCCAGCAGAACCACCAGGGGGGCGGCCAGAACCAGGGCCAGAACCCGTACAACCAGAACGGCCAGCAGGGCCAGGGGCAAGGCCAGGGCAACCGCCGCGACCGCTTCCGCAACCGCCGCGACCGTGACCGCAACAACCGCTTCCGCGACGATGGCCTGCCCAACGACGGAGGCGAGCAGCAGCCGTTCGTGCCGCGCCCGCACGCCAACGTGCCCGAGGGCTTCCCGGTCTACTCGCTGAGCGACCTCAAGCGCATGCCGGCACAGAAGCTGCTGGAAATCGCCGAGCAGCTGCAGATCTCCGAAGGCGTGGCCCGCGCCCGCAAGCAGGATGTGATCTTCGCCCTGCTGAAGGTGCTGACCCGCCACGGTGACGGCGTCGCCGCCGACGGCGTGCTGGAAATCCTGCCGGACGGCTTCGGCTTCCTGCGCGCGGCCGAAGCCAGCTACCTGGCCGGCCCGGACGACACCTACATCTCGCCCAGCCAGATCCGCCGCTTCAACCTGCGCACCGGCGACCACATCTCCGGCCGCATCCGCTTCCCGAAGGACGGCGAGCGCTACTTCGCGCTGAACATCGTCGACACCATCAACGGTGAGCCGATCGAAGCGTCGAAGAACAAGGTGCTGTTCGAGAACCTGACCGCCCTGTTCCCGCGCCGCCGCTTCACCCTGGAGCGTGGCAACGGTTCGTCGGAAGACATCACCGGCCGCATCCTCGACCTGATGGCCCCGCAGGGCAAGGGCCAGCGCTCGCTCATCGTGTCGCAGCCGAAGGCCGGCAAGACCATGATGATGCAGCAGGTCGCTACTGCCATCACCACCAACCACCCGGACGTGCACCTGATCGTGCTGCTGATCGACGAGCGCCCGGAAGAAGTGACCGAAATGCAGCGCACCGTGCGCGGCGAGGTCATCAGCTCGACCTTCGACGAGCCGGCCGCGCGCCACGTGCAGGTGGCCGAAATGGTCATCGAGCGCGCCAAGCGCCTGGTCGAGCACAAGAAGGACGTGGTGATCCTGCTCGACTCGATCACCCGCCTGGCCCGTGCCTACAACAACGTGGTGCCGAGCTCGGGCAAGGTGCTGACCGGTGGCGTGGACGCCAACGCCCTGCACCGCCCGAAGCGCTTCTTCGGTGCCGCGCGCAACGTGGAAGAAGGCGGCAGCCTGACCATCATCGCCACCGCGCTGGTCGACACCGGCTCGAAGATGGACGAGGTGATCTACGAAGAGTTCAAGGGCACCGGCAACAGCGAAGTGCACCTGAGCCGCCGTATCGCTGAAAAGCGCGTGTTCCCGGCCATCGACATCAACCGTTCGGGCACCCGCCGCGAAGACCTGCTGATCGAGCCGGAACTGCTGCAGAAGATCTGGATCCTGCGCAAGCTGCTGCATCCGATGGATGAAATGGCCGCGATGGAGTTCCTGCTCGACAAGATGAAGAACACCAAGTCCAACGACGAGTTCTTCGGTTCGATGAAGCGGTAAACCATCGAAAAGCACGTGAGAACAGGGCCTTCGGATTTCCGGAGGCCCTTTTTCTTGGCGGAATGCGCAGGGTTGAGGGCATGGCGAAATCCATGACTCTGACCACCAACCTTGACCACCAGACAGCTCAATGCCCCTCCATCAGGACGGGATATGAGCAAGAATCGCTATCTGCAACGCCTTGGGCACTCTTGGTACGTCCGTATCAAGGTTCCAACCGCACTACGCGGAATCGTAAAAAGCACACACATCCGGCGTGCGCTGAACACACGCGACCTGGATGACGCAAACCGCAGGAAGTGGGCGGTCATCTCTCAGGTGCATGAGCACTTCCAAGCGCAGGCCAGTAATCCGAACCTTGGTCTGGCTCTTGTCATATCTCCCTCTAGAGCTATTGAGCAAGATGCGGCCCCATCTCCCGCGCAGGTCAACTCGCAGAATCTCCGCCCCTCAGCCGGTCTGGATGCGCTTTCAGAGGAATGGGCCGCAACTAGCAACCTCAAGACTGTTCGGTTTCAACGACAGCAGGCTTACAAAGAGTTGCGCTGCTACTTGGGTAACAACCGAAGCCCTACGGCTGTCACCGGCGCTTTGGCAGCCTCGTATGTCGATGAATGCCTACTTGAATCCAAGGACAGCCCCAGCACTCGTAGACGCAAGCTCAGTGCCCTAGCGGCATTCTGGGAATGGATGAGCAGTCGATGCTATCTGCCCAAAGGTACCAATCCTTGGAAGGGCTTCCGCATCCGTGCGGAGGACTCATCAAACACGCCCAAGAAGCGTCCGTACACAATGCAAGAGCTGGTCCAGCTCTTCTCAGGAGAACCTAGCTACCCAGCACTTCGGGAGGTGATGGTACTCGGCCTGTATACGGGCGCCCGAATTGATGAAATCTGCTCGATCAAACGCGGGGATGTTCGCGTGGAAGATGGCTTCGTGTACATCCATATCTGCAAGAGCAAGACAGCCGCCGGTACACGCACGCTGGCAATCTGGCATCCCATTGCTAAGGGACTGCTGATGCGACGCCTCAAGCAAAAAGAAGCAAAGGCAGCCCAGCTATTTCCTGAACTGAAGGGGGGAGGCTATGACAACAAGCTCTCTTGGCGTGTGGGTCAAGCTTTCCGCTATCACAGAAACGGACGCGGACTAACCGGGGCAACCGATTTCCACTCGCTACGCAGGACGTTCATCACTCGCCTAGAGAACCTCGGCGTAGACCAGGTCCGCATTGCGAGGTACGTCGGACACTCGCTACCCACTCTCGCCTTCCAGCTCTATAGCGGAGGCGCTACTGAGGCCACGCAGGCAGCGACAGGGCAAATGATTGCTTACCCAAAGGAAGTCGAACAGGCAATTACAGCCTTCATCGATTGCGTTGGATAGAGACGAGTTCCGTCGTTCAGGGACCGCCGAATCTACACGCTCCGGAAGCCGCCCTAAATAGTCCAAGGCGAGATGCTTTTCTGCCTCCTGCAGTCATGGCCTTTGGCGTGGTTCTTGTACATCGAATCCTATGCGAATCAGCAACATGGGATTCTTTTAGCGTGTCCAATGTTCCCAGCTACACCTGACCAACAACAGAAAAATCACTTAACGGAGAACACATTTTGAACACTGAACAACGCATGCGACTAGCTGATGGATACATTGCACACCTCTCGGACATGAAACCCGAATACTTCGTAACTTTGACCTATCGACAGCCTCAAAGAGACCAAGCTGCCGAGATAGGCATGAGAGGATTCGTGCTCAAGCTGCTCAATAGATTGCCGAAACGTGTACGAAAGAACTTTGGAGGACTGGTCTGTGCTGAGCGCCATACCGATACCAAGTTCGAGGGTACATACCACTTCCACTTCCTACTCTGGGGCCTGGACGGTGCGATGACCGAACCATTTGTTTGGCTCCAAGAGAACGTGCGAAGAGCTGCCTCAGAGCTCTATCCAAGACTTCCAGGTCCAAAGTGCGATTGCGAGGAAGCGGCAAGGAACAAGCGTCCCAAGACATGCAGAGGAGGACTGAGTTGCCGTGGACCTCAGTTGTCAGGACCCAACTGGGTCGACGTCCAACGAATTGAGTTCACACCTGAAGTCGTCCATGAGTACAGCATCGCAGACATCCGCAGAGTAGACCGGCCAGCGGGGGCACAGCTAATGCAAATTGGCCCAAGCGGGGTCACGGGAACTTTGCTGCCGGGAGGACCACTATGAACTTCAATGCATTATTCACTTAGAACAATGATGTCCCAAGGCCACGGCTCACGATACTGAATTGCCAAATGCTCATCCATCACTAGCGAATAAAGCTCAATCTTGTAGTCTTCCGCTTGCTCCCACCCTGCTGCCAGCTGCCTCGCTGACGTCCTATCAGGAACAACTATTCGGGCAATGTCAGGCGTGAAGGTCACCTCATCAGCCAAGACACGCCACTCGCGCTCCCAAGTGAAGTCGACAGGTTGGTCGATGTCTGGCTCATATCTCACATGACGCCACTGCATATGGTCTGAAAGTGTTTCGTACTCGGAAGCAGGCCCATATATGACAGGGCGCCCACCAAGTCCGAACACGTATCGCTTATCGAACATGATGCCAAATGGTGAATAGCGAGAGTAGCCATTGTCATTCACTAGACGGCCGGCTATTCCTTGAAGCGGCGACTCCGTGAAACAGACGCAGCCATGCCCGCCCCGCACATGACCCCGGCCCCCAAGAATTCTTCGTTCAGAGACTATCCTTTTCAGGACACCTATGGCGTCCTGGTCGTCGGTGCCCTTGGTAAAATGAACCAGATAACGGGAGATGTCGGGACGACTCAAACGCGATTCCTCGAAGCTGAAAAATTCAGCGCCATCTGAACGAAGATTGCTAGATGGCGCTCTGAATAACCGCCACAAGGCCCGTGATTGCACCTAGGATGCCAGTTAGTGCAGAAAGCCACACGGTAAGCTGTGCTCGGCTTTCGTGCCGCGCCTTCTGCTCTTTCCGTATTTCTTCACGAAGGGTGCGAATGCCTAGGTCCGTCAAGTACCAGCGCCCCGTTTGGCTACCTTCATACCATTGGTCGGATAAGCTGCCATCCGCACTTCGGACATGTGGCACGGGCACTCGTAGTCGATTGGCTTTGAGCCGAAGCTTCTTAGTTAAGTGGTCATCTTCTTCTTCCTGCTGCAGTTCAAGCTCGAAGCGTCGAGTGGATTCGAGATAAGCAACCTTTTCTCTGTCCTTGGCTTGGCGAGCATTGGTCAGTTCTCTTGCATAGTCGTCCTCGATTAGCGACCTGGACCACGCCAAACGGGTACCAGCAGGCAGAAACCTATGAACTAGTCTGTAGAGGCTGGGCATATCTGAGCCTATCCAGCTGAAGCTGACAGAGTTTTGGAGACAGTCGTCATCAGGTCTGCGAGCACTCGTTAAGGCCTCTAGCCACGACGCGGCGGCGGCGGCGGAATGTATCCCTTCCCAGGAGTGCGCAGTCCACCGTCACCGGGCCTTCCTGACGGAGGACGTTGTGGTGGCGGAGTCGGTGGTCGATTGGGAGGATTGGACGGATTCTTGTCGGACATGCTGTTTTCCTTGTGAGGACAAATTTACGTATATGAAGGCTGCCATGAAGCAAACGCCTGTGACGAAAAGGACTGCACCTAGAGCGTTGAGGTTCCCTGTTATGCGAGCGAAGATTCCCCCTGGAGTATTGCTATAGATGGACCCGTCATCGCACTGACGAATTGCCTGCCGCAATGCAAGGTGGCTGAAGAAGTAGGACGAGAGAATTGCCAGAGAACTAAGTCCCCAACCTACCCAAGATAGCAAGAGCAGAATGGGCTCAAGTATCGCGTCGGGGCCAACGATGTCCTTCACAAAAACGAAGGAGATGCCGAGCGCTCCCCCAGAAAGAGACAAAACGGCTTTGTCAAAGTCATCCTGAGCCTTCTGCTCGGCCGCAATAAGCCACTGCCTATACTCATTGGGAGGGCGCTTGGCGGGCTCGCACGTGCTGTCGTCAGCTGCATTCATCGTTCAACACCCCCAGGCCATACAACAATGACCCTGACGCCAATATGCTCTGCGTACTTCACGACATCACCAGTGCCGCCGAGGCCGCGCGCGCACTTTCCATCCCAAGCAGCGACAAGAATATCGCAATGTTCGACGATATATTTTCCCGCCGCCATGTAGGCTTCTTCCGAGGGGCTGTTGAACTCTAGAGTTGTAGTCCTTGTGGCTTTCCCAAGCAAAATCCCGTACTCAAGCCGACTTTTTTCATCAAATGTCGTCTCGTATTTCTGGGAAGGTACAACGACCTCAAGCTCTCCATTCCACTCAAGTACTGCACGAGCGAAGAGGTGGTCCCCTCCTTCTGCCAGGGCACATACACCAACTACCTCTCCGCTCTCAGAGAAAATTTTCTCCAACTGCCTTTTAAGCAGTACTGCTGCTACCGTTGGAAGGTCTTGGTGTCCCGAGAATCCAATCTTCATAGAGCACCCCGAGCAGCAATTCGCCAATAGTGACGACCAAGGCGAGTGAGACGACAGCTTAGGCTGTTAATTGCCGCGTAGTACATATGCTCGTTGCCGACTGGCTCCAATAGCTTGGCCGCTCGAAGCTTCTGTAGCATCGAAAAGACCTCTTCATGCTCTGGATGGTCTGGCTCTGCGTCCGGCTCATAGCTTGGGTCGAGAGGCAGCTCGTAGCTCTCTGTAGGAAAGATGCTTGGAAGCCTTCTCAGAAGTGGGAGCGGGACGGCGGGCTCGCATTTGCGCAGAGCATTCAGTCTCTCAAGGTTGCTCTTGAAAGTTGGCCGCTGACTCCAAGCTCCCAACGATTCGCTGAGATACGAATACGCTGTCGCTACTGTCACGTGACCAAGTACATCAGACGCGCCGCCGTCGAGGGCGCCGCCAAGATAGAAGGAGAACACACCCTGCCCGTTGTTCTCCCCTGCCGGTTGGTCGGCTCTGCTTGCTGAAAGGATGGCAACTCCCGGACGAAGAAGCGACAAATCCCCGCCAATGACACCTGTTCCTCCGGCGCCACCGGAGAAGCAGCAGTCGAGGATGATGATTACCTCGCCAACCTTTGATTCGCGCACCTGGGATAGGATTCTGGAGAAGGCGACTCCCTCATCTCCAGCCTGTCCATCGGTCGTGCACAGAGTGACATCACTGGCTTCCGCTTGGCCGTGGCCCGCGAAATACAGCACAGCAACATCTGCGCCTGGAGCCAGCAATGCCACGATGTTCGACATGAGCTCAGCCTTAGTCACTCTAGACCTGTCGCTCGTGACGGAAACTACTTCAAAGTTCGGCGAATTATCCTCATGTCGCTCAAACATAGGCCGCAGTGCATCAACGTCGTTTACGCATCCTCGCAATGGCGTGAAGTTGTCGTAGTTGTCAATTCCGACAAGCAGTGCTCTGCGCATCACAGCCCTTCAATGAACTTCTTGATGCCATCCCATGACCACTCAACAATCGAGTAGCCAGCCATGAAATCAGGCTTAGTGCGGTCATTGGTGTAGGCCCAAACTCCGAGAACTGGCTTTCCTTCTTTGCGAGCGCAAGCGACCTCCCACTGTTGTCCAGTGGACTTCAACGAGTTGCTGCTGATAAGGGCGATTACGCCGTCTGAGCGTCGGATGCGAGTCTCGACTTTACTCTTCCAATCCGATTCGTAGGCTTCCTTCACTGACATGTCGACGTATTCGAACGGGCAGTTCGTGAGAAGTGACTGCCCTTTCAAAAAGTCCCGCATCCGCTCATCTTCGATTGCGAAAGCGACAAAAATGACCTTCTTACCCATGTATACAACTCCCTTTGACGTACATCGTGTGAACTGCCTTTTCGCAATACTAAATTTTTCCTGAACGCATTCCAAGTCAAATTCTATACATCTTGGGACGGCCTCCCGCCCGTTCCAAAATCCATGCCAGAATGGTATTCTCACAACATCTAAACGTTATGAGACGCCGATGGAAATGATTGGCTATGCACGTGTCAGCTCAGCGGGCCAATCGCTCGACGTTCAGTTGGACAAGCTGGGCAAGGCGGGGTGCGGCAAGGTCTACCAGGAGAAGCGCTCTGGTCGCCAGGCCGAGAACCGCCCTGAGTTGCAGGCAGCCTTGGAGTATCTGCGCGATGGGGACGTGCTGGTGGTATGCCGCCTGGACCGCATGGCCCGGTCAGTACTGGACCTTGCAAAGATTGCTGACCGTCTGAGGCAGAAGGGGGTCAGCCTACGAGTGCTCGACCAGGGTTTGGATACGACCACCTCAGAGGGCAAGCTTATGTTCAACCTTCTTGGAGCCTTTGCAGAGTTCGAGGCCGATATCCGAGCTGAGCGCCAACGAGATGGCATCGCGCTCGCTCAGCAGAAGGGCACCCAGTTCGGCCGCAAGAAGGCGCTCACGAGTGCACAGGAGGAACGCATTCGTAGGCTGCGGGCGGAAGAAGGGTTCAGTATTGAGCAACTGGCTGAGCGCTTCTCCATCAGCCGTAGCAGCGTGTACCGTGCCCTACAGGCCGGCACTACGGCTTAAGGACTTCAAGAAGAGCTTCACGCTTCCTGGCTCGGAGCGCTCGAAAGCGAACCAATAAGGCCTCTTCCTGCGCATTGGTGGCGCGCAGCTCGCCTTCCTTGGTAGCCGCAGGCTCGGCTACGGCGCTCACTCTGCCGCAAATGAGTTCGTCCAAAGACCTGTTCAAGGCGTCGCGCAGGTCAACCAGAACGCGGAAGCTAGGGGTTTCGCGCCCATTCTCCCAGGCCGAAATCGAAGCCTTGGTGACACCGATGGCAAAGCCCAGTTGCTCCTGTGTCAGGCCGGAAGCTGCACGCGCTTCCCGCAATCTATCGCCAAAGCTCTTCATGTCGATTGCCTGCTGAACTAGGCAACCAAAATATGGAGAGTCCGCACCGCTGTCGTTCGGCCACGCTTGACTCCACATGTTCGGAATATCCATACTTTCGGCGTGTGGGCAGCCCGAACAAGCTAACCCGGTCGGAGCATTTAATTGTTCGCGCGGGAAGGTGTGCTCGGTTGTGTCCCTAAGCCCTTGCCCAGGAGGAATTAGAGGCGGCTGACTAGACCGTAAGGTGCTTGTGAGTCAGTCGAAGCTTGCTAGGGCGGGATGCAGTCATCATTCGATTAGGGGACATCTGTGAAAAGGAATGAGCCGCCCTCTGACAGTAACGGAACGTACGCGCTGCCCGACCACATACGTAAGAACCTAAAGAGGCACCAACGGCACGCACCGGGCATGACATGCCTGGAGTGCGGATACGCCGGTCTCATGGGCATCAAATCCAGTTTGAAGCCGTGGTACGCGACTTGGTGGGGAAGCACGCTTCTCTCAACCGCAGCAGCATGCGCCGCATTTGTCCTGTTCGGTGGCATAGGAGTAGCGGCTGCATTCATTGTTGGTGCCGTGGTCAGCGGACTGTCAATGTCTGGAAGCCGTGACATCTACTCCTGCCCGAACTGCGAGGCAGACCTTCAACGCCGCTAGGCGAGTCTCTCTTCTCTTAGAACATCCTCTGCGCCAAAGGAGAACCATGCGCCCCGCTCTCCCCATCTGCACCGCCCTAATTCCAATCCTCCTCGCTGGTTGTGACCAGCTCACGGCAATGGGTGGCCCAAGTGAAATGGTCTCATTCGGATTCGTCAGGCCCACGTCATGCGAGCGGCGCGGCCCTGTCAGCTTCAACTGCGTGATGCGCAATCACATGAGCGCCCCTAGAGAGGCCAACATGGAGTGCGTAGGTTTCGACGGTCAGAAACGCATGGTCGGCAGACCCAAGAATGTGCACGCAATGATGGGCGTTACCTTGATGCCAGGAGAAGAGCGAGTTGCCACTATCTTCTATGAGAAGGGGGTCACCAGCTTGGTGTGCGTAGACGTGAAGGACAGCATCCCAACGTTCAACAAGGTGGAAGAGCTGATTGCCGACCCTAACGCCAAGGACATAACCTCAGTTCTTGCCCTGTAGCGGGCAAGTGAGGCAGCGGAGACCAAAGCAGCGTCCGAGCTAAAGGCTCAACAAGTTTGGCCTTTCGCGGCTTCGCGCAGGTAGGGACTCCTCTCAACGAGGAGCGTAGCTGCTCAGCGAAGCTCAGAAACCATGTTCTTACATTCATTGCATTCAAGGACAACTCATATGCTGACCCGGCTCGCTATTGTGGCCTCCCTAGCAATTGTCCCCCTATCCTCGCCAGCACAGGGGCTTCTCACCGTCACTGGTCAGTGGGAGTACCACGACGCATCCCGTATGGAAACGGACGAAGGACTCAACGTCTGCTTTCAGCTGGATGCCGCCTCGGTGGCGCGGAATCCACAGTTGCAACAGTTGGGAGGTGCCTTGTGCCTGTCAAACCCCTCGGAAGCAGCCGAGCTTCTTGGGGTCGTACCGACCGGGCAGAAGCCAGGATGCAAATACATAGCAAAGGGAACGGCCAGCGTTGTGCTAGCCAATGTGAAGTTGCTGCCAGAAGATGAGATGTATGACGAGCGCATTGAAGCCCGTCTCATGCAGGTAAGGGTGAATCGAGTGACCTCCCCACTTGGCAGTGACTGTGACCGACGTGCCGATGCATCAAAGGGGTTCACCTCAGTCTACGACGTTATCTCTGCGCTGAGGTCTCATCCAAGCTATGCAGGGACATCACCGTCGGACTTCGTGCGCATAGATGCCAGCACCGGGTTCGCCGAACTCGATGCAAGCACTCAGATGTGGCTACCGCCTGGCTCCTCGAACACGCTGGTGACCCACTACGAAGGCAACTCAGGCTTGCATGAGTTGAACGTCTATCGGTATGAGGATGGCAAGTGGCGCAACGTGAGCAGAGATGCCCTGCCTGGCTATTCCGAGAACGCCAGCCAGTTCAAGGGGACGAACTTCTATTTGGACAACCGAGGTGGCAAGCCTGTGGTGAGGAGTCTGCCAGGAAAGAAGGCTTGGCGCTTCTCTGATGGCAGGTTCGTACTGGAGGATTGACCCCCTCCAGAGCTTGAACCCGGACCTTGCACCCCAACAGGGCCTCATCTCGCCATTGCCCACTGGGCTAGCCGACCTGCGCACGGTGCTTCAAAAGCGTAATAGAACCGCAAAAAAGACTACGAAATCATGGGCTTGACTGTCTGAGAAGATGTGAAATCCTAAAGAAGCTCAGTGCTGCATCCGATGGATGAGATGGCCGCGATGGAATTCCTGCTCGACAAGATGAAGAACACCAAGTCCAACGACGAGTTCTTCGGTTCGATGAAGCGCTGATCCACGGCGCTGCATCGGAAGAAACCTGCCGCTCGCTGCGGCAGGTTTTTTTTTGCCTGCAGGGCGACGCACTTCACTTCGCCGCCGCCCACTTTTGGCGATAATCCGCCGGCCCCTGCCCGGCCCTGACGGCCTGGCCACCGATTCCCGCTGTCGCCCCTTCCGGAGAACCGGTCGGGTCCAGCCTCCTGCCGGATCCGTCGACGCATGCGAACGCTGTCTCCCCGCCTCAACCTGGGCAAGCTGATCCTCGCCCTGGCCCTGCTCAGTGCCATCATCGCCCTGGCCAACACCCTGCTGGCCAGCTACCGGGTGCAGCGCGACCAGCTGGTCGGCAACACCCTGGAAGCCAACCGCGTCTATGCCACCAAGCTGGCCGAGACCACCCAGAACTTCCTGCTGGCTGCGCAGCAGCAGCTGGCCTATGCCGCGACCCGCCTGGGCGAGCACGACCTCGATCCGAAGCAGGCCCAGGATGAAGCCAGCCGCCTGCAACTGCAGTCCAGCAGCTTCAACTCCTCGCTGGTGGTGGACGCCGACGGCCTGGTGATCGCCACCTCGCCGCAGACCCTGCAGCTGCAGGGTGAGGTGCTGCACAGTGTCGGCAACAACGCGGCACTGGCGGCGCGCCAGCCGATGATCAGCGATCCCTACCAGTCGGCTACGGGCAAGCTGCTGGTGTCGCTGTCGCACCCGATCTTCGACCGCCAGGGTCGCTATCGCGGCTATGTAAGCGGCACCCTGTACCTGCGCCAGCGCAGCGCACTGCACACGCTGCTGGGCAAGCACTACTACCGCGACGGCTCCTACCTGTACGTGGTGGACCGCAATGGCCGCCTGCTGTACCACGCCGATGGCAAGCGGGTGGGTGACTACGTGGTCGGCAACCCGGCGGTGAAGGCCGTGGTGCGCGGGGAGCGTGGCGCACAGCAGGTACGCAACAACCGTGGTGTGTCGATGCTGGCCGGCTATGCGCCGGTGGCGGCCACTGGCTGGGGCATCATTGCCCAGCGCCCGACCGAGGCCACCCTGCAGCCGCTGTCACGGTTGATGACCGCGGTGATCTGGAATGCGATTCCGCTCGGCCTGCTGTCGCTGCTGGTTACCTGGTGGTTCGCGCGCCGCATTTCGATGCCGCTGTGGCAGCTGGCGCGCAATGTGCAGGGCGGCGAGGACACCGGCAATGCGATCAACCATGTCAGCGGCATCCGCGCCTGGTACTTCGAGGTCGCCCAGCTCAAGCAGGCCGTGCTGCACAGCTTCAATGCCCTGCAGGATCGTATCGGCACGCTCAACCGTGCCAGCCGCACCGACCCGCTGACCGGCCTGCTCAACCGCCGCGGGCTGCAGCAGGCGCTGGACGCGCTGCAGGTGCAGGGCATTCCGTTTGCGATCCTGGCGCTGGACATCGATCGCTTCAAGTCGATCAACGACAGTTACGGGCATGACGTCGGCGACAACGCCATCGTCCACATCGCCGACCAGATGCGCCGCTACTCGCGCGACAGCGATATCCTCTGCCGCGCTGGTGGCGAGGAATTCCTGCTGCTGCTGCCGGGCATCAGTACTGAATCGGCCCGTCAGGCCGGTGAACGCCTGCGCCAGCACATCGCCGACCATCGGTTCGAATCGGTCGGCACCATCACCGTATCGCTGGGCGTGGCCCACTTCCCCAGCTTCCATGTCGACGCCGAGCAGGCATTGCGGCTGGCCGACAAGGCGCTGTACATGGCCAAGGAACAGGGCCGCAACCGGGTGGTGGTCTACCCGTACGCCGACTGACGCGGAGCCGGGCTGCCCGGCTCCGCAGCGGGTCTCAGCTCTGTTGCAGCGGGGTCAGCAGGCGCAGGCCGGGCTTGGCGCCGTCCACCATGTAGACGCCGCCTTCCGGCAGCAGATCGCTGCCGGCCTGCTCGACCGGGTCGGCCTCGTGCCACGGCACGCTCTGCCGCGGCCCCGGAATGAAAGCGCGCCAGCGGCCATAGCGTTCCGCCTCTGCATTGGGATCATGGTTCAGGGCGAAGTTCACCGGGATGCGAACCGTCCAGCTGTCCCGGGTGCTGTCCTCGCCGGTGGTCGGTGGCTTGAAGGTCCAGGTGCGGGCGGTGCTGACGCTGGCTCTGGCCAGGATGTCGCGCATCTTGGCCAGGGTCCGCTCGGACGCGACCACAGCCATGTTCACCTGCTCGGCGGCCACGTCGGCCACTGTTCCGTCACGCGCCACCTTGACCAGCAGCAGCACCTCACCCTGGCCACCGTTACGGTAGGCCGCCTCCGGGTAGCGCGGCGGTGTCATGTGCAGCGGGGTCACCGAACCAGTGGCCTCAGGATCGTACTCGCTGAAGTCGACACTGGTCATGCTGATTTCATAACCGCCGTCGGCCGCAGCCTTGCCGCGCAGGCGAACGCGCAAAGGGGCCCTCGTGGCCACCGCCTGGCCATCACGCAGCGTGGGCTCGAAGCGCCAGCCACCGATGGTGCCTTCGACGAAGGAGGCGATGCTCGGGGCGACCATGGCTTTCTGGTCCAGCACCAGCGAACTGACCGCGCCCTCCGGCGTGACCTCGATATGACCGGACAGCACCATGCTCATTTCCGCAGTCGCACGTACAGCGCGTGCGGTCTGCGCAGTGGCGTCACCTGCAAGCAGGGGGGCGCCGGCACCGACGGCCAGCGCGAGGGCGAGAAACAGTGGAGAACGCATCATTGCCGGATCCTTGGTGATGAACAGCGAGCGTACCTCAGTCCCAATACCCATGACAGCCGGCTCAGGCCAGCCGGTGTGCACCCGCATAGGGCGGCGTATCCGGATAGTCCCCTCGTGCGAAGCGTTCCTGCAGGCCCTGCCACCAGCCCGGGTCGAACAGGTGCCGGTAGTGCTCGCGCACGGCTGCCAGCTCCGTAGCCGGCAGGCCCATGAATGGACCGAAGCGCTCGGGAAACACATCGCGCGGGCCAACATGGAACCAGGGCTCGTCGGCCATGGCCTCCTCCGGCGTACGCGGCTGCGGCCACGCACGGAACACGCAGTCGCTGACCAGGCACAGCTCGTCATAGTCGTAGAACACGGCCCGGCCGTGCCGTGATACACCGAAGTTCTTCGGCAGCATGTCACCGGGGAAGATGTTGTTGCGCGCCATGTCGGTGATCGCCTGCGCGTAGTCGAGCACCGCTGCACGTACCGCCTCCCCGCCCTGCTCGCGCAGGTACAGGTTCAATGGACGGAAACGGCGCTGCACGTAGCACAGTGCGATCTCCACCTCATCGCCATCAACGCGTACGCTCTGCGCGCACTGCTGCAGCAGTTCGTCCAGCAGGGCCGGCGCGAAACGCGCGCGCGGAAAGCGCAGATGACGATAGGGCTGCGCATCGAGCAGGCGGCCGACACGATCGAGATTGAACACCAGCGCGTACTTCTCTTCCACCTGCTGCCGCGACATCGCCTTGGGCCACGCGAAACGGTCGCGGATCAGCTTGAACACCAGCGGATAGCTGGGCAGGGTGAACACCGCCATGACCATGCCCGGCGTGCCTTCGGCATGCACCAGCCGCTCCTGCGGGTGCTCGTTGAAGTGGCGGAAGAACGTGCGGTAGCGCTCGGTCTTGCCCTGCTTGGCACGTCCCAGCACCGTGTAGATCTCATCGATGGGCTTGCCCGGCAGCAGGCTGCGCAGGAACACCACGGCATCGCCCACCGTACCCAGATCGGCCTGGAAGTAGCTGCGCGACACGCCAAACAGATGGGCAACATCACGGCGCCGGGTCAGCACCGCATCGGCACGCAGGCCGCGCGCGTCGTTGACCAGGGCAATCACGCAGGGTGAGAAGCGGTGCTCGCCGAATACACGTCCAACCAGATAGGCGCGGCGCTCGCGGTAGAACACGGTGTCGAGCAGTTCGATGCTGCGTACCGGCGTGTCCCCCCAATGGGCGAGGTCGTCCTGCAGGCGAACGGCGATGGCCGCCGCGCAGCGCAGCTGGTGCACGTACGGAATGTCGAAACGATAATCGGCCAATACGCGTTGCAGGGCCTCCACCGGCCGCGTCGGCGAGACGGCATAGGTATGGCGCGCGACGGGATGGGTGATTGCATCGGAAGGCTCGACGTCGAAAGCAATGAATTCCAGCGCCGGGTCCACGCCGCGGGTAGCGAACAGGCGCCGCGACAGCGTGTTGTAGAAGGTCTTGTACAGCTCGGCGTCGATCAGGCCCTGCAACAGCGCGCTGTAGCCAGCGTGCACCTGCAGCCACAGCGCGCGCTCGCCGATCGCGTCACCGGCGAGGCGGCGCAACGCATCCATCTGCTCGGCGATGCACAGGTCGTAGAGGGCGATGCGCTCGACTGCATCCTGTCGCGCACCGGCCCAGTCGCGCTGCTCGAAGCGCTGCCGCGCCCGCGCGGTGATCGCCGCGAAGCGGGCATGGTACTGCTCGAAACCATCGCGGATGGCACCGGCGATACGCGGCGCCAGCTCGGTAGCGATGTCAGGCTTGGACATGCATGGCTCACCCGGGAGGACCGGCTTTACCATACGCTGGCGTGG
>NZ_JAOCEW010000059.1:0-18633 GCF_029841665.1 Stenotrophomonas sp. GD03819 | reverse complement strand
CGCCGCTACACGGCGCTGTGCAATCCGCGATCGGCTTCATGACGCTCCAGCGCCAGTTCGATCAGCCGCCTGATCAGCGTGGTGTAGTCCACACCGCTGGCGCCCCACAGCTTCGGGTACATGCTGATGCGGGTGAAGCCCGGCAGCGTGTTGACCTCGTTGATGACGATCTCACCGTCTGCGGTGAGGAACACATCCACGCGCGCCATGCCCGCACACTCCAGCGCCTGGTAGGCCCGCAGCGCGGTCTGCTGGATGCGCGCCTGGGTTGCAGCATCGATATCCGCCGGCACCACCACCTCGGCGCCGTCGGCGTTGATGTACTTGGTGTCGTAGGCGTAGAACTCGTCGTGCACCACCACTTCCCCACACAGGCTGGCCTGAGGATGTTCGTTGCCCAGCACCGCGCACTCGATCTCGCGGCCGACCACCGCCGATTCCACCAGCACCTTGTGGTCGTAGCGCAGCGCCAATGCCAGCGCCTCGGCGAAGCCCGCTGCATCCTTGACCTTGCTCACCCCCACCGACGAACCCTGGTTGGCCGGCTTCACGAACAACGGCAGGCCGAGCTGCGCGATCACCGCATCGACATCGACTGCCGCCGCCTGATGGCGACGGATGCACAGCCACGGTGCCACCTGCAGCCCGGCGTCGCGCAGCAGGCGCTTGGTCACGTCCTTGTCCATCGCCACCGCCGAGCCCAGTACCGGTGAACCGACGAAGGGCAGGTTGGCCATGCGCAGCAGCCCCTGCAGCGCACCGTCCTCGCCCAGCGGCCCGTGCACGATCGGCAGCACCACATCGATCTGGCCGAGCGCGCTGGCCGCATCGGACGGCTGCAGCTGCGCCTGCTCGGCGCCCGGGCGCACCGCCAGCGACGTACCGGACCGATGCAGGGCGATGCGCGACGGATCATCGGCATTGATCAGGAAGGTATCCGGCTGGCTCAGATGCCACTGGCCCTGCTTGTCGATACCGACCAGCACCGGCTCGAAGCGCTCGCGATCGAGCGCATCGAGGATGTTCTTCGCCGACTGCAGCGAAACTTCGTGCTCGGAAGACTTGCCACCGAAGATGATTCCGACCCGGGTCCGTGCCATGGGGAATGCGATGTCCTGTGCGTTGCGTGGCCTCATAGCATGAACCTTCATCGGCCTTCCGCGTGAGGCACAGATGAACCAGAAATCCATCCACGCATGGCGATCTACCGTGTCGACCAAGGTCGACACCCACCACAGCAACACAGAAAGCCGCCCTGACAGCAGCGGGAAACTGTCGAAGGCGGGGTGAGTCCGGTTGTGGGGGTGTCCGCGGCATGGATGCCGCGGCCAAGCCCGCACGGACGGGTTTACGGCGTCCCCCGCAACCGGACCCATCCCGCCAACCCACGGAATGCCCGCTGTTGCTTTGGCCGTTGCCGTTGCCGGTGCCTCTGCGGGTGCCGGGCGGCAGCCCGGCCCAAGCCCCCCACCCACGCAGGTAGAATGCACACATGGCTCTCTCCCTGCTCAAGTCCCTCAAGCCGGTCGCCGGCCGCGCCCTGCAGATCGCCCTGAACCGCGCGCTGGCGCTGGATCCGGATACCCGCCATGCACTGACCAGCCTGGATGGCCGGCATATCGATCTGACCCTGGAAGCGCCGTCGCTGGCCATGCGCATCAGCGTCGACGGCGACCAGCTGCGGGTCGGCCCGGTGGATGCGCAGGAAGCCGACCTGGCCGTGCGCAGCAGCCTGGCCGGCGTGCTCGCGCAGCTGCCACTGCTGGCCAACGCACGGCGCGGTGACAACAACGGCAAGGGCCGCGTGCGCGTGGCCGGCGACGCCGAACTGGCACGCCGCCTGCAGCAGCTCGCCAAGGGCTTCGACCCGGACTGGCAGCAGCCCTTCGTCAGCGTGTTCGGCGAGGTACTGGGCGTGCAGGTCGCCAATACCCTGCGCAGCGCCCTGCATCACGCACGCCAGGGCGCGGTCGACCTGGCCCACAGCGCCGCAGAATTCATCACCGAGGAATCGCGCGATGTAGTGCCGCGCGCTGAACTGGATGCCTTCCACGATGATGTGGACGTGCTGCGCGACGACGTGGAGCGCCTTGGTGCACGCGTACAGCGCCTGCGGGGTGCCGCATGAAGGCCGTGCTGCGCGCCAGCCGCATCGGCCGGGTGATCCTGCGTTACCGCCTCGACGACCTGCTGCAGGGCACACCGGCCGAGCGCTGGTTGCGCCTGGCCAAGCCGTTCGTGCCGCGCGCCTCGGCCGACATCGCCGCACAGTCGCGCGGTGCGCGCCTGCGCCTGGCGCTGCAGGATCTCGGCCCGATCTTCGTCAAGTTCGGCCAGATCCTGTCCACCCGCCGCGATCTGGTGCCGCCGGATGTGGCCAATGAGCTGACTCTGCTGCAGGACCGGGTCAAGCCGTTCGATGGTGAGACCGCGCGTCGCATCGTCGAGGAAGCGCTCGGCCTGCCGGTCAGCGAGGCCTTCGCCAGTTTCGACACCGAACCGCTGGCCTCGGCCTCCATCGCACAGGTGCACGCGGCCACGCTGGCCGATGGCCGCCAGGTGGTGGTCAAGGTGCTGCGCCCGGGCATCGAGAAGCAGATCGACGCTGATATCGCCCTGCTCAATTCGCTGGCCGCCCTGGTCGAGCGCACCCATCCACGCGCCGACAAGATCCGTCCGCGCGAAGTGGTGGCCGAGGTCGAAAACACCCTGTCCGCCGAGCTGGACCTGCAGCGCGAAGGCGCCAATGCCAGCGTGCTGCGCCGCTTCTGGGAAAACAGCGACGACCTGTACGTGCCGGAAGTGATCTGGAGCCACACCGCCGAGCGCGCGCTGACCCTGGAGCGCGTGTGGGGCATTCCGTCCGACGACATCGCCGCGCTGGACAAGGCCGGCATTGACCGCAAGGCGCTGGCCGCCAAGGGCGTGCGGGTGTTCTACACCCAGGTGTTCCGCGACAACTTCTTCCATGCCGACGCGCACGCCGGCAACATCTGGGTCGACACCGATCCGTCGCGTCGCGCCAACCCGCGCTTCATCGCGCTGGACTTCGGCATCATGGGCCAGCTCTCGCAGGAAGATCAGTACTACCTGGCCGAGAACTTCATGGCCATCTTCAACCGCGACTACCGCCGCATCGCCGAACTGCATGTGCAGGCGCGCTGGATGCCGGACAACGTGCGCATCGATGACCTGGAAGCGGCCGTGCGCTCGGTGTGCGAGCCGTACTTCACCCGCCCGCTGTCGCAGATCTCGCTGGCCGAAGTGCTGATGAAGCTGTTCCGCGTGGCCCAGCGTTACCAGCTGACCCTGCAGCCGCAGCTGATCCTGCTGCAGAAGACCCTGCTGAACATCGAAGGCGTCGGCCGCCAGCTCGATCCGCAGATCGACATCTGGGCAGTGGCCAAGCCGGTGCTGGCGAAGATCCTGCGCGAGCGCTACAGCCCGCGCCGGGTGGTACGCGAGATCGGCAAGCGCCTGCCGGAAATCATGACACACGCGCCGGACATGCCGCGCCTGGTACACGCCTGGCTGACCCAGCAGGTGGAAGGCCGCCACGAACTGTCGATGCGTTCGCGCGACCTGGCCGCACTGGATGCCAGCGTGCAGCGCCTGCAGAAGCGTGCGGTGGGCGCGATCACCGGTGTCGGCCTGCTGGCCATCGCCGCGCTGATCTATGTGGTGCAGCCGCCGGGCTGGTACTGGGGCGACCTGCCGATGTGGAGCTGGCTGTCCGGTGTGGTCGGCGTGGTGGCGCTGGCGCGCGCGTGGTGGAAGTAGGTCCCATGCTGCAGGCACTCAAGGACGAACTGGCCCGCTTCGGCGCCGACAACGATGCCCGCGAAAGCGCGCGCGGGCGCCGCATGCTCAACATCACGCCGGAGACGGGTGAATTCCTGTCCGTGCTGGTCCGCTTCGGCGCTGCGCGCCAGGTGCTGGAGATCGGCACCTCCAACGGCTATTCGACGCTGTGGCTGGCCGAGGCTGCCACAGCCATCGACGGCCACGTGACCACGCTCGAATACGCCGAGGACAAGGTGGCGATGGCGCGTGACACCTTCGCGCGCAGTGGCCTGGCCGATCGCATCACGCTGGTCCACGACGATGCGGGACCGTGGCTGGCGCTGGTCGCGGATGCCAGCGTCGACCTGCTGTTCCTCGATTCGGATCGCGGGCAGTACGCCGGCTGGTGGCCGCAGCTGCGCCGCGTGCTGCGGCCCGGCGGCCTGCTGGTGGTGGACAACGCCACCTCGCATGCAGAACAGGTGGAACCGCTGCGGGCGCTGCTGGAGGCTGATCCGGACTTCAGCACCAGCCTGGTGCCGGTGGGCAATGGCGAGCTGTTGGCCGTACGCAGCGCCTGACTGCTCTACAGGCAGGTGCCAACCTTGGTTGGCACGCCGTTGCCGGCGCGCAGAGCCGCCGAGCGCGGGCTCGGCTCTACAGAAGGCAGGCCTTTATAATCCCGCGGTGAGCACCGAACCCGAGACCCTCGCCGCGGTCGAGACCGACACCGCGCCCCTGCAGCTGCTGCACCTGGATGAACGCCTGGCCGTGGTCAACAAGCCTGCCGGGCTGATGGTCCACGACAGCAAGCTGGCCCGTGGCGAAGACGACTTCCTGGCCGACCGCCTGCGCGAGCAGCTGGGCCGCTCGATCTTCCTCGTGCATCGCCTGGACCGGGCCACCAGCGGCTGCCTGCTGCTGGCCTTCGACCGCGAAACCGCCAGCGCGCTGGGCAAGGCGTTGATGGGCGGTGAAGTGCTGAAGGACTACCTGACCGTCTGCCGTGGCTGGCCGGCAGAACTGTCCTGGCGGGTCGACCACGACCTCGACGGTGGCCCGGGCAAGCCGGTGAAGAAGCCGGCGGTCACCGACTTCCAGCGCCTGGCCACCGGCGAGCTGTCGGTCCCGGTCGGTGAGTTCACCCGTTCGCGCTACGCGCTGCTGCGCTGCCAGCCGCAGACCGGGCGCTTCCGGCAGATCCGCCGGCACCTGAAGCATCTCTCGCATCACATGATCGGCGACACCAGCCACGGTGATGGTCGCCACAACCGCATCTTCCGCATGCAGGGCGTGCACCGCATGCTGCTGCATGCCGAGCGCCTGCGTTTCCCGCATCCGGACGGTGGCACGGTGGATGTGCGTGCGCCGCTGGACCGCGAGTTCCAGAAGGCGCTGGGCCTGTTCGGCTGGCAGGTGGACGACGCCTGATGCTGCTGCGGTAAGCCGAGCGTGGGCTCGGCTCTACAGCCAGCGGCTGGGCGTGGCCCGGCGCACCCCGTTATTTCTTTTCCGGCTCGTTGACGATCGCTTCCAGGTCCTTCTGCAGATCCGCGAACAGCGGCTGCATGCGCGCCTGGATGGCCACCATCACGTTCTGCATCAGCGCCGGGGTCTTGTCCAGCAGGCTCTGGCCGGCCGCGCTCTCGTAGAACTCGGCCATCGCCAGCACGTCTTCCTTACTGAAGGTCTTCTTGTAGAGGTCCACGTACATCGGCCGCAGCTGCTGCCACGACAGGGCCTGGCGCAGGGTCTGGCTGGTCCGCGCCTGGATCCGCTTCAGCTGTTCCTGCTGCTGGGCGTTGAGCTGGCGCTGTGCGGCCACCTGCTGGAACTGCTGCTGCTGCATCGCCTCGATCTGCGGCAGCATGGTGTCGATCATGCTCTGCGCCCGTGACGCGGACAGCAGGCGGTTGATGTCGCCATCGGTCGGTGGCGCGGCCAGGGCCGGAACGCTGGCCACGGCCAGCGCCAGCAGCAGGGCGGCGCGGCGCAGCAGGGGCGGCAGGGCGGGTGCGGTGCGGGTCATGCGGGCTTCCTGCGGTACATGGGA
Organism: Stenotrophomonas sp. GD03819; assembly: GCF_029841665.1. NCBI lineage: Bacteria > Pseudomonadati > Pseudomonadota > Gammaproteobacteria > Lysobacterales > Lysobacteraceae > Stenotrophomonas > Stenotrophomonas sp. GD03819. The sequence goes on along the minus strand of NZ_JAOCEW010000059.1, from coordinate 12,797 downwards.
CGGCCAGCATACCCGCAGCCAAGGCGAAGGCGGCGTGTTCGGTACCTGATCGGCGGCATACGGTGCGCGATGCCGCACTCCGGCACGTGGCTGCCGCTACAATGCGCGGATGGGCAGTGGACCGGTCACCATCAGCGCGCAGCTTGAAATCCCCGACGGCGAGATCGTCGAGCGGTTCGTGCGTGCCAGCGGTGCCGGTGGCCAGAACGTCAACAAGGTCTCCACCGCGGTGGAACTGCGTTTCGATGTGGCCAACTCGCCCTCGTTGCCCGAACCGTTGCGCGCGCGCCTGTTGGCGCGGCGTGACCGGCGCATGACCGGCGAAGGCGTGCTGGTCATCGACGCGCAACGTTTCCGGACCCAGGATCGCAATCGCGAGGATGCGCGCGAGCGGCTGGCGGCCTTCATCCAGGCCGGGCTGAGCGTGCCCAAGCCGCGCAAGGCCACCAAGCCGACCCTCGGGTCGAAACTGCGTCGTCTGGACGCCAAACGCGGGCGCGCGCAGATCAAGCGCGGGCGCTCATCACGTGACTGGGAGTGATTGCTTGAACAACCCGACTTCGTTGCTGCCGGCCGTGCCGCCGCAGATGCCGCAGGTCAAACCCAACGCCTTCCTGCGCTGGCTGGCGCGCTGCACCCTGCGCATGGGCGGCTGGAAGGTGACCGGCACCCTGCCTGACATTCCCCGCCTGGTGTTCATCATCGCGCCGCATTCGTCCAACTGGGACGGCCTGTGGGGCATGGCGGCCAAGATCGCGCTGGGAATGAAGGTCAAGGTGCTGGGCAAGGCATCGCTGTTCTGGTGGCCGCTGGGCCCGCTGCTGCACAAGCTGGGCGTGATCCCGCTGGACCGCAGCTCGCCGCAGGGCACGGTGGGCCAGGCGGTGGACCTGCTGCGCAACAACGAGAAGATGTGGTTCGCCATCACCCCCGAGGGCACCCGCAAGGCCGTGAAGGACTGGAAGGCCGGCTTCCTGAAGATCGCCCGGATGGCCGACGTGCCGATCCTGGCCGCGTATTTCCACTACCCGGAAAAGACCATCGGCATCGGCCCGCTGTTCACGCCCAGCGGCGATGATGCCGCCGACATGGCCGCCATCCGCGAGTTCTACCGGCCGTGGATGGGCAAGACCCGCGGTACGGTCTGAGCCTGCCGCAGGCCGCCGCATAGACGCCACGTCCGGCACATGCCGGGCGAGCGCGACAGGAGTAGGGTGGAGGGCTGGTATCCCGTACCGTCTGCCCAAGGAGTGTTTTACATGTCGCGTACCGTAGTCCTGGCCGCCGCCATCAGCCTGGCGCTGGCGGCCTGTTCCGGCAAGGAGTCCACCCCCGTGTCCGATGCCCAGAAAGCCCCGGCCCAGCAGCCGGCCGAAGCCTCCACCAATCCGCTGCTGAGCGCCAGCACGTTGCCGTTCCAGGCGCCGCAGTTCGACAAGATCAAGGACAGCGACTACCTGCCGGCGTTCGAGGAAGGCATGCGCCAGCACCTGGCCGACGTGCGCAAGATCGCCGACAGCAGCGAGCCTGCCACCTTCGACAACACCATCGTGGCGATGGAGCGCAGCGGCGAGACCCTGAACCGCGTGTCGCGCATTTTCTTCGGCCTGGTCCAGGCCGATACCAACGATGCACGCCAGAAGATCCAGGAAGAAGTGGCGCCGAAGCTGGCCGCGCACCAGGACGAGATCAACCTCGATCCGAAGCTGTTCGCGCGCGTGAAGTCGCTGTACGACCAGCGTGACACGCTGGAACTGGACCCGGTGCAGAAGCGCCTGGTCGAGCATTACTACGACGGCCTGGTGCGCGCTGGCGCACAGCTGTCCGACGCCGACAAGGCGAGCCTGCGCAAGCTCAACGTGGAAGAAACCACCCTTTCCACCCAGTTCCATACCCGTCTGGTGGCCGCCACGGCCGCTGCGGCCGTCGTTGTCGACGACAAGGCCAAGCTGGCCGGCCTGGACGAGAATGCGATCAACAACGCTGCCACCGCCGCCAAGGATCGCAAGCTGGATGGCAAGTTCCTGCTGCCGTTGCAGAACACCACACAGCAGCCGGTGCTCGGCTCGCTGAGCGACCGCGACCAGCGCGCCGCCGTGCTGAAGGCTTCGGAAACCCGCGCCGAGCGCGGCGATGCCAACGACACCCGGCAGACCGTGCAGCGCCTGGCCCAGCTGCGTGCGCAGAAGGCCAAGCTGCTCGGCTTCGACACCTTCGCCGACTACCAGCTGGGCGACCAGATGGCCAAGACCCCGGCTGCCGCGCTCAAGCTGCTGACCGACACCGTGCCGGCCGCCACCGCCAAGGCACGCGCCGAAGCCGGCGAGATCCAGAAGGTGATCGACGCGCAGAAGGGTGGGTTCCAGGTGGCCGCTTCGGACTGGGACTTCTACGCCGAGCAGGTGCGCAAGGCCAAGTACGATCTGGACGAATCGCAGATCAAGCCGTACTTCGAACTGGACAACGTGCTGCAGAACGGCGTCTTCTACGCCGCCACCCAGCTGTACGGCATCACCTTCAAGCCGCGTACCGACATTCCGACCTACAACCCGGACATGAAGGTGTACGAAGTGTTCGACAAGGACGGCACCTCGCTGGCGCTGTTCTACACCGACTACTTCAAGCGTGACAGCAAGTCCGGCGGCGCCTGGATGGACGTGTTCGTCGAGCAGGACGGCCTGACCGGTGCCAAGCCGGTGGTCTACAACGTCTGCAACTTCACCAAGCCGGCCGCCGGCCAGCCTGCGCTGATCAGCTTCGACGACGTCACCACCATGTTCCATGAGTTCGGCCATGCGCTGCACGGCATGTTCTCGAACGTGAAGTACCCGTCGATTGCCGGCACCGCCACCTCGCGTGATTTCGTCGAGTTCCCGTCGCAGTTCAACGAGCACTGGGCGCTGGATCCGAAGGTGTTCGCCAACTACGCCAAGCACTACAAGACCGGCGAGGCGATGCCGCAGGAACTGGTCGACAAGATCCTCAAGGCACGCAGCTTCAACCAGGGCTACGCGACCACCGAGTACCTGTCGGCCGCACTGCTGGACCTGGCCTGGCACACGCAGAAGGCCGACGCGCCGCTGCAGGATGTCGGCGCCTTTGAAGCCAGCGCGCTGAAGAAGTTCAAGGTCGACCTGCCGCAGGTGCCGCCGCGTTACCGTACCACCTACTTCGACCACATCTGGGGCGGTGGTTACTCGGCCGGCTACTACGCCTACTTCTGGGCCGAAGTGCTGGACCATGACGCCTACCAGTGGTTCACCGAACACGGTGGCCTGACCGCGGCCAACGGCCAGGAATTCCGCGACAAGATCCTCTCGCGCGGCAACAGTGTGGAGCTGTCGACCCTGTACCGCGATTTCCGCGGCAAGGACCCGTCGGTGGAACCGCTGCTGAAGTTCCGCGGGCTGAAATAAGAAAGCGAAAACGGCGGGGGCAACCCCGCCGTTTTTCTTTGCTCTTCTGTAGAGCCGAGCCTACGCTCGGCTGCCTTTCGCGCCCTTGTAGAGCCGAGCCCATGCTCGGCTGGTTTCCCACGAAAGGAAGCGCGCTACGTCCCCACATGCACCCGGTTGGCCTGCTCGGCCAGCCCCAGGTGATCTAGTGCGATGTCCAGCGCCAGCACATAGCTCTGCGCGCCATAGCCGGCGGCGATGCCCAGGCGCTGGCCGACACCGGCCGGCAGGCACGGCTCGGCCACCGCGCCGTCGTCATGCACTTCCACGTACGCGTTGTGCAGATAGGGCAGCAACCGTTGCAGGCGCAGGCTGTTGGCACATGCACCCGGATCGAGCAGCGTCACCTCGCCGCGACTGTGGTCGGCCACGCGCAGTGCGTCCAGCAGTTCCTGTTCCGAACCGCAGGCACGGATCGCCACGCTGGTGCCGGCATCGATCGCACGATGCACCAGCGACTTCAGTACCGGCGCCGGCAGTGGCATCGCCGTGCGGATCAAGGCGCCGGCCGCTTCCGGGCCACGGATGATGAAGATCGACATGGCTCAGCCCTCCTGCGCCAGGCGACGGCCGACGATGGCCAGCGACAGCGGATAGCCGGCCTGCTGGCTGCGCTGGTCGACCACCACCGCGGCGGGGCCGTGCTGCAGGCGCAGGCGCGCATCCAAGCCGGGCTCGCTGGGCGACTGCAGCTCGATGTACTGCGCCGGCAGCCGTTCCAGCGCCGCCTGCAGTGCGCCACCCTCGGCCTGCCATTGCGCCTCGTCGGCCACGCCGACATCCAGCAGCACCCAGTCGGCCGAGCGCGCCTGCGGCTGGCACAGGCACTGGCGCACTTCGGACAGACTCGCGCAGTCGCTGCACAGCACGCGATGGCCGCTCAGCTGCGCCGGCAACTGCGGGCGCGGCGCCGACGGAGACGCGTGGCGGATCACCAGGAGGGTCATACAACACCTTGCGGAATGCGCCCTGCGGCGCGGTGGAGACACGATGCGCGTGCTGGCCGTAAAGGTGCGATGCCCGTGGCCGGGGCACGGCGTAAAACCTGCGTAACCCATCCTGTAGAGCCGAGCCTACGCTCGGCTGGCGTGCACCGACGCTTGAAGAGCAGCCGAACGCGGGCTCGGCTCTACAGCAAGCCGGTGCGGGAACCTCTTCGGCCCGGATGTGGTCTGATGCAGCTACCACTGACCCGGAGCCTGCCATGGACGCTGTTGCCCGCCCTCCCTTTTCCGAACGCGCGCTGGCCTGGCTGAAGAAAGAGGCGCTGCCGTTGCTGGTGATGCTCGGCCTGCTCGCCGCCGCCCGCGATACCTTGGCCAACCACTACGTAGTGCCCAGTGGCTCGATGCAGCCGACCCTGCAGCCCGGCGACCGGGTGGTGGTGGACATGCGTGCCTATGGGCTGCGCCTGCCGTTCACCGGCAAGGAACTGATGGCGACCGGCACCCCGCAGCGCGGCGAGGTGGCGGTGTTCGATTCGCCGGCCGACGGCACCCGCCTGATCAAGCGGGTGGCCGCGGTGGCCGGTGACCATGTGCAGCTGCACGAAGGGCACCTGAGCATCAACGGCCAGCCACTGCAGACCGCCGACCTGCAGGACGTGGAAGCCTTCGGTGAACGCCGTGCCCGCCTCGATCTGGACATGGGCGGCGGCCCGGACATCGCCGATCTGGTGGTGCCCGACGGTAAGGTGCTGGTGCTGGGTGACCACCGCGGCAACAGCTTCGATGGCCGCTTCTTCGGCTTCGTCGACGCTGACAAGGTCTACGGCCGCGCTGTGGCGGTGTACTACCGCCGGGGCGCCGGCTTCGAGTGGCAGCGCCTGTAAGCTGAATTGATACTTTCTGTGTATCAATCCTGACCTATCAGGTTATGGATCGACTGGATGGACGGGCCTAGTCTGAGGCCCGTTCCCTCCCATACCCGGCCGTCCCCACCGGCCCACCGATCCCATGACTGGCGAAACCGCCGCGACCGTCGAACGCCGCCCCCACGCTGTTGACCCCGCTTCCGACACCCGCATCCAGCAGGGCACGTCGGCTTTCCGCCGCACCGCGCTGGCGCTGTTCCTGGCCGGCTTCTCCACCTTCGGGCTGCTGTACACGGTGCAGCCGCTGCTGCCCGAATTCAGCCGCCACTTCGGCGTGTCCGCCGCCGGCAGCGCAATGTCGCTGTCGCTGACCACCGGCACGCTGGCGGTGGCCATGCTGCTGGCCGGCCTGCTGTCCGACGCGGTCGGCCGCCGCCCGTTGATGATTGCTGCGCTGCTGGCCTCGGCCATGCTGTCGCTGAGCACCGCGCTGGTGGACGACTGGACCACGCTGCTGGTGCTGCGCACCCTGCTGGGCCTGGCGCTGAGCGGCGTGCCGGCCGTGGCGATGACCTACCTGGTCGAGGAAATGGACAGCCGCGCGCTGGGCCTGGCGATGGGCCTGTACATCGGCGGCAACGCCATCGGTGGCATGAGCGGGCGACTGCTGGCTGGCATCATCGCCGACCACTGGGGCTGGCGCTGGGGCATCGGCGTGGTCTCGATCATCGCCGTGGCCAGCACCGTGCTGCTGTGGCTGCAGCTGCCGCCACAGCGTCACTTCCACCCCCGCCGGGATGGCCTGCGTCAGTTGCCGTCACGCTGGCGCATGCTGTTCGCCGACCCGGGCCTGCCGTGGCTGTTCGCCACCTCGTTCGTGCTGATGGGCGTGTTCGTCACCCTCTACAACTACCTGGGCTACCACCTGCTGGCGCCGCCGTACCACCTCAGCCAGACCGTGGTAGGCCTGATCTTCAGCGTCTACCTGGTGGGCACTTTCAGTTCGGCGTGGATGGGCCAGCAGGCTACGCGTTACGGACGCGGCCGCATCCTGTCGATCTCGTTCGCGCTGATCGGTGCCGGCATCGCGCTGCTGGCATTGCCTTGGCTGAGCACGATGGCACTGGGCATCGCGCTGGTCACGTTCGGCTTCTTCGGTGGTCACTCGGTGGCCAGCAGCTGGGTTGGCAGCCGTGCCGGCACGATGCGCGCGGAAGCCTCGGCGCTGTATCTGTTTGCCTACTACCTGGGTTCGAGTGTGCTCGGTGGTTTAGGCGGCCTGGCTTATGCGGCGTGGGACTGGCTGGGTGTGTGCCTGTTCGCCGCCGTGCTGACCCTGATCGGCGGTGGCATTGTCTGGGCGCTGCAGCAGCGCGCCCCGCAGCCGGTGACCGCGTGATCCTGGTCTGGTAGAGGCCGACCTTGGTCGGCGTTGTGGTCGTGGGCCAATCAAGGTTGGCCACTACCGGGGGGTGCACGCTCAGCCCTCCACGAACGCCTCGCGCAACAACCCGGCGAAATTGCGGATCAGCGGCGTCACCCCCTCGCGGTGCCACGCCAGCTGCACCTCCGAATGCGCACCGGCATCGGCCAGCGCCACGAAGCGCGCGCCCTCCACCCGGATGTGATCGCAGGACGACGGCAGGATCGCCGCACCCAGGCCGGCAGCAGCAAGACTGATCAGGGTCGAGGCTTCGCCCGCCTCCTGCGCGATGCGCGGCGTGAACCCGGCGGCCGCGCACAACGCGATCATGTGGTCATGGATGCCCGCACCGGCACTGCGGCGAAATGCCACGAACGGCTCCTGCGCGAAGTCGCGCAGCGACAACGTGCCCTGCTTCGAAAGCCTGTGCAGGGCAGGATGGCCGGCATGCACGATCAACGCCAGCGGATCGACGAACAGGCTGTGCGCCACCAGTTCCGGCGGCAACGCGCGCTTGCGGATGATGCCCACGTCCAGGCTGCCGTCGAGCAGCGCATCGATCTGCTGCAGCGTGTTCATCTCGCTCAGCTGCAGCCGTACCTGCGGGTACTGCTGGCGGTAGCGCAGGATCGAACGCGGAATCTGCGGTGACAGTGGCGTGGCCCGGGTCAGGCCGATACGCAGTTCGCCCTGCTCGCCGCGCTGCGCGCGCTGCACCTCGTCCACCGCTGTTTCCACCTGCTGCACGATGGCGCGTGCACGCTCCTGCAGCAGCTCACCGGCAGGCGTCAGCTGCACACGACGGTGGCTGCGCACGAACAGGCGCGCCCCGATCAGTTCCTCCAGCTGGCGGATCTGCTGGCTGAGCGGCGGCTGCGACATCCCCAACCGTTCGGCGGCCTGGCCGAAGTGCAGCGTATCGGCGACGGCAAGGAAGTAACGCAGGTGGCGCAGTTCGATGGACATGGAGCTCAGTGTCTCTCGGCCTCTAGCAACCACGCCGCATTACTTGTCAGAAGAGCGCTTCCGGGAAGATGCTCGAGCGGAAATTGCATCCATCTGATTGATGTAATCATTGAGACGTCCATAGCTGTGGAGCATCCGATACGGGTTTGAGATGGCGGCGCCTCGCCGATCATCATCGCTGATCTGACACCAAGAGCAGCGATCGTTGCCTTTTAACGTGGGCTCACTGCACTCTTCGCAAGACTGGTCCGCTTCCTCGATACGTCCCTCTTTGAAGACGTGAGGATATCCATTGAGGTCTGTAAAGAAGGGGGTTATGGAGCTTCTGCCGATTCTGGCCTCATAGTATGAGCAGCTGAGCGATTTTGCTCGCTCTTTGAGTGCACCCTTGATATCCGGAGTGGCTTTCGCTCCTGCGATTAGGGATCTAATACAGTGCTTCGGAACATCTGCAAGGATAATGTCTCCGCATGAGCGAACTTCTGACTCGTCCGTCACCACCATGCGTCTCTCGAGTTCATACGACCAGCAGTTTGCCTTGGTGAAGTACGCGCCAAAAAATACCCCATTTCTAAGGAAATACGTATACCGAGGCTTTCCAATCACGTGAGCTCTGTAGAGCATCTCCGTGAGTTCATCATCCGCGCTGTCCCGATAGGTGACATCCTTAAACAGACTTTTCGGAAACTCGTCTACAAGGCACTCTTCCTCGAACTCAATTACGAATCCAGATCCGTTCACTCCATAGTGTGCCCACATCGGAACGACGGCCGGAGAGTTTGAGAAACAAGTTGTAGGTAGCTGATCAATGTTGCCAACCAACTCTTGGTAGGCAGCCAATGCTGAGGCGTCCACTCCGTAGTCGACCGTCAAGAACAATTCGTACGGATCGTTGAAATCCTCTGGCTTTGACAGTTTGATAGTCGCGCCGTCATCAGTCAGAACCAAGTCGATAACCTGTGGACCGAAGTACTTGTAAAGATTGCCCGGCATAAGACCTCTTCCCTGTAAGTTCACTACTTCAACGTTGGCCTTGTTGAATCTGATGTGCAATCCAAACGCCCTCAGCGATCGGAGTGGCCACTCTCATCATATCCGCGCGGACTGAACAACTCCGGCTGGATCAGCTCGATGAACGCCCGCGCCTGCGCCGACAGTGCCTTGCCGCGGCGCACGATCACGCCGTAGCTGCGCTCGGGGAACCAGCGCTTCATTGATCGCGCCGCCAGCCGCTCGCGGTCGGCCTCGTTCAGGCACAGTGCCGGCACGATGGAAATGCCCATGCCCATCGCCACGTACTGCTTGATCACCTCCCAGCCGCCCACCTCCAGCGCTACGGTGTAGGCGATGCGGTGGCGCTGGAACACCTGGTCGACCAGCCGATAGGTGATCTGCCGCTTCGGTGGCAGCACCAGTGGATAGCGCGCGATGTCGGCCAGCTCCAGCTCGCCACCGCTGGCCAGCGGATGATCGTGCGGCGCGATCAGTACCTGCTCGAAGCGATAGGCCGGGGCGTAGCTGAGATCGGCCGGCACATCGGTCATCGAACCGATTGCCAGGTCGGCGGCATCCTCGCGCAGCAGGTCGGTGCCGTCGGCGCTGATCGCGTTGTGCAGGGTCAGGCGCACGTCCGGGTAGTGCAGGCGGAAGCGTTCGACGATCTTCGGCAGCAGGTACAGGATGGTCGAGCTGTTGGCGGCGATGTTCAGCTCGCCCGCATCCAGGCCGCGTACCTTGTCGCGGAAGCGTGCCTCCAGCCCGTCCAGGTTCTCCACCAGCGGCTGCGCCATTTCGTACAGCAGCTGGCCCTCGCGGCTGGGCACCAGGCGACGCCCGCTGCGCTCGAACAACGGCACGCCCAGCTCCCGTTCCAGGGCCTGCAACTGCAGGCTGATGGCCGGCTGGCTGACGAACAATGCCTCAGCCGCCCGTGAGACAGAGCCCAGACGCACGGTCTGGCAGAACGCGCGCAACGGCTTCAACCGGTCGGATTTGTAGGAAAAACGCGGACTTGGCGAGGGGCGCGTGGTCATGGCGTTACAAGTATTAGCACAACTTATGTAGAGTATTGCAAAAACTGTTTTGCCAAATACTCGGCCCGGGCGGCACCGTGGAGGCGTTCCCCACCGCTGGAGTCGCCCCATGTCCGCCGTCGCTTCCGCTGTTCCCACCCCTGCCAGCAAGGCCACCCCCGGCATCGCCTTGGCGACCCGCGTGGCCGGTCAGGACACCGTGCTGCCGGCGCCGCTGCTGGCCCTGCTGGTGTCGCTGCACCGTGCGGTGGAACCGGGCCGGCAGGCACGGCTGCAGGCCCGCCGTGAACGCCAGGCGTTCTTCGACCAGGGCGGCCTGCCGGACTTCCGTGAAGACACCACCGCGATCCGTAGCGGCGACTGGCGCGTTGCGCCGCTGCCGGCCGCGCTGCAGGACCGCCGCGTCGAGATCACCGGCCCGACCGACCCGAAGATGGTCATCAACGCGCTGAACTCCGGCGCCAAGGTGTTCATGGCCGACTTCGAGGATTCGACCTCGCCGACCTGGCGCAACCTGCTGGCCGGGCAGCAGTCGCTGGCGGCGGCGGTGCGTGGTGATCTGGAATTCACCGCCGCCAATGGCAAGCACTACACGCTGCGCCCGTACGACGAACAGGCCGTGCTGATCGTGCGCCCGCGCGGCTGGCATCTGGACGAGAAGCACGTGCGCATCGACGGCCAGTTCATCGCCGGCGGGCTGTTCGACGCGGCGGTGTTCGCCTTCCACAACGCCCGCATCCTGCAGGCCAAGGACCGCGGCCCGTACTTCTACCTGCCCAAGCTGCAGAGCATGGAAGAGGCCGCGCTGTGGGAGACCGCGCTGTCGCACATCGAAGGCATGCTCGGCCTGCCGCACGGCCAGATCAAGGTGACCGTGCTGATCGAAACGCTGCCGGCGGTGTTCGAGATGGACGAGATCCTGCACGCACTGCGTGACCGCATCGTCGGCCTGAACTGCGGGCGCTGGGATTACATCTTCTCGTACCTGAAGACCTTCCGCCGCCACGCCGACCGCGTGCTGCCCGAACGCGGCCAGGTGACCATGACCCAGCCGTTCCTGAAGGCGTATTCGGAACTGCTGATCCAGACCTGCCACCGCCGCGGTGCGCATGCGATGGGCGGCATGGCCGCGCAGATCCCGATCAACAACGATGCCGCGGCCAACGAACAGGCGATGGCCCGGGTGCGCGCCGACAAGCTGCGCGAAGTCACCGCCGGCCATGACGGCACCTGGGTTGCGCATCCGGCGCTGATTCCAGTGGCGATGGCGATCTTCGACGAACACATGCCCGGTGCGAACCAGCACAGCGTGCTGCGCCAGGATGTGCGCGTGGGCCGCGATGAACTGATCGCGCGCCCGCCGGGCACCATCACCCGTGCCGGCTTCGAAGGCAACGTGGAAGTCTGCGTGCGCTACCTGGCGGCGTGGCTGGATGGCAACGGTTGCGTGCCGATCCACCACCTGATGGAGGACGCGGCCACCGCCGAGATCAGCCGCAGCCAGCTGTGGCAGTGGCTGCATACGCCGGGCCAGCAACTGGACGACGGCACCGCGATCGATCTGGCGCTGCTGGATTCCACTCTCTCGCAGCTGCCGGCACGGCTGGGCGATACCGCCGCGCTGCCTGGTGGTACACGCATCGGCGAAGCCATCACCCTGCTCGGCGAACTGAGCCGCAGCGACGAACTGACCGATTTCCTGACCCTGCCGGCCTACGCGCGCATCGATTGACTCCCGCCCGCGTTTCCACGCCGTTTCCCTCCCCGCTGCACGCACGAACCGAACTGGAGAAAGACATGAGCAAGCTGCCCACTGCCGAACAGATCCAGCACGACTGGGATACCAACCCGCGCTGGGAAGGCATCCAGCGCAACTACAGCGCCGCCGACGTGGTGCGCCTGCGCGGCACCGTCCACATCGAGCATTCGCTGGCCCGCCTGGGTGCGGAGAAGCTGTGGGCGTCGCTGCATGAGCGCGAGTTCGTCAACGCGCTGGGTGCATTGACCGGCAACCAGGCCATGCAGCAGGTCAAGGCTGGCCTGAAGGCCATCTACCTGTCCGGTTGGCAGGTGGCGGCCGACGCCAACCTGGCCGGCCAGATGTACCCGGACCAGTCGCTGTACCCGGCCGATTCGGTGCCGGCGGTGGTCAAGCGCATCAACAACACGCTGCTGCGCGCCGACCAGCTGCACCATGCCGAAGGCAAGGATGACATCGACTTCCTGCAGCCGATCGTGGCCGATGCAGAAGCCGGTTTCGGCGGCGTGCTCAACGCCTTCGAACTGATGAAGGCGATGATCGAGGCCGGTGCCGCCGGCGTGCACTTCGAGGATCAGCTGGCCTCGGTGAAGAAGTGCGGCCACATGGGCGGCAAGGTGCTGGTGCCGACCCGTGAGGCGATCGAGAAGCTCAACGCCGCGCGCCTGGCCGCCGACGTGCTGGGTGTGCCGACCCTGCTGGTCGCGCGCACCGATGCCGAAGCAGCGGATCTGTTGACCAGTGACATCGACGGCAACGACAAGCCGTTCACCACCGGTGAGCGCACCGTCGAAGGCTTCTACAAGACCCGCAATGGCCTGGACCAGGCGATCAGCCGTGGCCTGGCCTATGCACCCTACGCCGACCTGGTGTGGTGCGAGACCGGCAAGCCGGATCTGGAATTCGCACGCAAGTTCGCCGAGGCGATCCATGCGAAGTTCCCCGGGAAGCTGCTGGCCTACAACTGCTCGCCCAGCTTCAACTGGAAGAAGAACCTGGACGACGCCACCATCGCGAAGTTCCAGCGCGAGCTGGGCAGCTACGGCTACAAGTTCCAGTTCATCACCCTGGCCGGCTTCCATGCGCTGAATTACGGCATGTTCAACCTGGCCCACGGCTATGCACGCCGCCAGATGAGCGCGTTCGTGGAGCTGCAGGAAGCCGAGTTCGAAGCGGCCGAGCGTGGCTTCACTGCGGTCAAGCACCAGCGTGAGGTCGGTACCGGTTACTTCGACGCGGTGACCCAGGCGATCCAGCAGGGCCAGTCGTCGACCACCGCGCTGACCGGCTCGACCGAGGAAGAGCAGTTCCACGGCGGGCGCAGCGAACGCGCTGCGTGATGCGGTAG
>NZ_JAOCEW010000058.1:0-18650 GCF_029841665.1 Stenotrophomonas sp. GD03819 | reverse complement strand
CGACCTGTTCCGGGTGCTGCGGTACGCGCTTGAGCTTGTCGGTGTTCACGCCGTACTCGTCGCGCAGGCGTTCGGCCAGCTCCTTGTACAGCGCCTTGTCCATGTCCGGCGTGCGCGAGAAGATCCAGGCCATCTCACGGCCGGGGTAGCCGATCAGCGCCCACGAGTAATCCGGCGCCACTTCCAGCACCCGCGAATGGGTCGGCACGACGCGGTAGAACCAGGTGCGCCAGCCGTGGTTGCCGCTGTCCGGGTCGACGCTGGCGCGGGCACGCACTTCCTGCAGCGGTTCGCCGAAGCCATCACGGTAGCGGTAGGTGATGCCGACCTTGTGCGCGTCGCGCAGCTCGTACTCGTTGACGCTGGCGACATGGCCACGTTCGATGAAGTTCGGCACGCGGCCGATCACATACCAGGTGCCCATGAAGCGCTTCAGGTCGATCGGTGCGTCCAGGGCAGCTGCACCAGAGGCACTGGTACGGGGCGACGGCGGCTCACTGGCGGCCACGGCGGGGCCGGCCAGGGAAAGGGCCAGCAGCGCGGCGCAGAGCGGGCGGATCGAAGTCATGCGGGAGCGGGCTCCAGTGGGCTTGCACGCGCATGGTCGACTGTGTGCACGCGATCCGTCAATGGTGTCGCAACCTGTGAGAAGGGCCTTGCCCAAACTGTGTTGCATTGTCCACCGGAGAAGCCCCATGTACGCACGTTCCGTTCGCCGCCCTGCAACTGAACGCGTCATCATTGAACGCGCCGATCCACGCCTGCTGCGCAGCGTGCAGCAGGTGGCGCTGGCCGGCCTGGCACTGGTGCTGGTCTGGCCAGCCGCGCGCGGCAGCAACGCCTGGCTGGGCTGGCTGCCGATGTGGCTGGTGGGCATGCCGCTGGTGGCCTGGTGGGCGTTGCTGCGCTTCCCGCTGCCTGGACTGTCGTGGCTGCGGCTGGCCCGGCGTACCGGTGGACAGGCCCGTCGCCGGACCGGCGGCACGACCCGTGGCCGGCGCAGCCCCGCGGCCACGGCCTGACCTTCGACACGGGGGAGACCGCGACATTCCGTGCTAGCGTTCCAAGGCTTATGACTGCCTGGAGCTGCAATGTCACGACTCGCTTCCGCCTGCCTGCTGGCCGGCATGATGACCGCTGCCTCGGTGGGGACCGCCGTGGCCGCTGAAGACACCGACCGTTACGCTTGGCTCGAAGACGTCACCGGCGACAAGCCGCTGACCTGGGTCAAGGAACAGAACGCCAAGTCCGAGGCGCGCCTGGCGCAGACCCCGGCCTTCAAGCAGATGGAGACCAGCATCCGCGAGGTGCTCGACTCCGATGCCAAGATTCCCGGCGTGCAGAAGATCGGCGACTACTACTACAACTTCTGGAAGGACCAGCAGCACGAGCGTGGCCTGTGGCGCCGCACCACCCTGGCCGAGTACCGCAAGGCCTCGCCGCAGTGGGAAACCGTGCTTGACCTGGATGCGTTGAACAAGGCCGAAGGCGAGAACTGGGTCTGGCACGGTGCTGACTGCCTGCGTCCGGACTACAGCCGCTGCCTCATCGCGCTGTCGCGCGGTGGCGCCGACGCCGATGTCACCCGCGAATTCGACCTGTCCAACAAGAGCTGGATCAAGGACGGCTTCTTCCGTCCGGAGTCGAAGGGCGGCCTCAGCTGGATCGATCGCGATACGGTGTTCGTCTACACCGACTTCGGTGCCGGTTCGATGACCACCTCCGGCTACCCGCGCGTGGCCAAGCTGTGGAAGCGCGGCACGCCGATGGCCTCGGCCACGGCCGTGTACGAAGGCAAGCCGGAAGACATGTACATCGCGGCGATGCACGATGACACCCCGGGCTTCGAGCGCAACCTGGTCAGCCGCACCCTGGCCTTCTACAACAACGAGATCTACCTGCGCGGCGACGACGGCACGCTGACCAAGATTGATGCGCCGAACTCGGCCGAGAAGGGCCTGCACAAGCAGTGGCTGACCCTGGAGTTGCGCGACCCGTGGACCGTGGGCGGCAAGACCTATGCCTCCGGTTCGCTGCTGGCCACCAAGCTGGATGACTTCCTGGCGGGCAAGCGCGACTTCGAGGTGCTGTTCACCCCGACCGCGACCACCTCGCTGGCCAGCGCCACCTGGACCAAGAGCCATCTGGTGCTGAACGTGCTGGATGACGTCAAGAACCGCCTGTCGGTGCTGACCCCGGGCGCCGATGGTTGGCAGACCAGCCGCTTCGTCGGCGCGCCGGCCTTTGGCACGCTGGGCGTGGCCGCGGTGGACAGCAACGACAGCGACGCGGTGTGGCTGACCGCTACCGACTACCTGACCCCGACCACGCTGGCACTGGCCGAGATCGGCCAGGCGCCGGAAACGCTGAAGACCATGCCGGCCTTCTTTGATGCCAAGGGCAAGGTGATCGAGCAGCACTTCGCCACCAGCAAGGACGGCACCCGCGTGCCGTACTTCGTGGTGCACGACAAGGCGATGAAGCTGGATGGCTCCAACCCGACCCTGCTGTACGGCTACGGTGGTTTCGAGATCTCACTGACCCCGAACTACTCCGGTGGCATGGGCCGCGCCTGGCTGGAGAAGGGCGGCGTGTACGTGGTCGCCAACATCCGTGGTGGTGGCGAGTACGGCCCGCGCTGGCACCAGGCAGCGCTGAAGCAGAACCGTCACAAGGCCTATGAAGACATGGCCGCGGTGGCGCGCGATCTGGTCAAGCGCAAGATCACCAGCGCCAAGCACCTGGGCGTGCAGGGCGGCAGCAACGGTGGCCTGCTGACCGGCAACATGCTGACCCAGTACCCGGAACTGTTCGGTGCGGTGGTGGTGCAGGTGCCGCTGCTGGACATGAAGCGCTACAGCCATCTGCTGGCCGGTGCCTCGTGGATGGCCGAGTACGGCAACCCGGATACCAGCGACTGGGAGTTCATCAAGACCTTCTCGCCGTACCACCTGTTCAACGCGAAGAAGAACTACCCGCCGGTGCTGTTCACCACCTCCACCCGCGATGATCGCGTGCATCCGGGCCACGCCCGCAAGATGGCGGCGAAGATGATCGACGCCGGCAAGGACGTGACCTACTACGAGAACATCGAAGGTGGCCACGGCGGTGCAGCCAACAACGCGCAGGCCGCACACATGTCGGCGCTGGCCTACAGCTTCCTGTGGGAACGCCTCGGCGGTAAGTGACGGAATGAAAAACGCCGCCTTCGGGCGGCGTTTTTCGTTGGGTCCGCGTATCCACGTGGCGTGGAGCCAGTAGATCCACGCCATGCGTGGATGCTGTTCGCGCAGGGCGATCAGGTGCCCCAGCTCTTCAACCCACGCGCGATCCGCGCCACCGCCTCCTGCAACCGCGGCACTTCCTGCGTATAGGCCAACCGCACATGCTGGTTGGCGCGATGGAAGCCGAAATCCAGCCCGGGGGTGAATGCCACGTGCTCGGTTTCCAGGAAGTGCGCGCAGAACGCCTGCGCGTCGTCGGTGAATGCGCTCACATCGGCGTACAGGTAGAACGCACCCTGCGGCTCGACTTCGATGCGGAAGCCCAGTTCGCGCAGTGCAGGCAGCAGGAAATCGCGGCGCTGGCGGAACGCCTCGCGGCGTTGCTCGAAGATCGCCATCGATTCCTCGCTGAAACAGGCGAGGGCGGCATGCTGAGCGATGCTCGACGCGCTGATGTACAGGTTCTGTGCCAGCTTCTCCAGATCGGGCACGGCCGCCGGCGGTGCCACCAGCCAGCCCAGCCGCCAGCCGGTCATGCCGAAGTACTTGGAAAAACTGTTCAGCACGAACGCGCTGTCATCCACCTGCAGCACGCTGGGCGCATCCAGGCCGTAGGTCAGGCCGTGATAGATCTCGTCCACCACCAGGTGGCCGCCCCGCGCGTGCAGGGTCTGCGACAGGGCTGACAGTTCGTCGGCGGAAAGCACGGTGCCGGTCGGGTTGGCCGGCGAGGCGACCAGCGCGCCGACGCTGTCGGCGTTCCAGTGTTGTTCCACCAGCGATGGAGTCAGCTGGTAGGCGGTTTCCGGCCCGACCGGCACCAGCTGCGCACCGCCTTCCACCAGGCGCAGGAAGTGGCGGTTGCACGGATAACCGGGGTCGGCCAGCAGCCAGTGGCGACCAGGATCGACCAGCAGGCTGCTGGCCAGCAGCAGCGCACCGGAGCCGCCGGGGGTGACCAGGATGCGTTCGGGATCGATGTCCAGCCCGTAGTGGCTGCGATAGAAACCACTGATGGCCTGGCGCAGGGCCGGCAGGCCACGTGCGGCGGTGTAGCGGGTATGGCCGGCGGCCAATGCGGCCTGGCCGGCACGCACGACCGGTTCGGCCGTGGTGAAGTCCGGTTCGCCGATTTCCAGGTGGATCACATCGTGGCCGGCCTGTTCCAGCGCCTGTGCGCGGGCCAGCAGCGACATCACGTGGAACGGAGCGATTTCATGGCTGCGCCGGCTGTAGCCCGGCGTGTGGGGCAGGGTACTCATCTGCCCATGGTACGCCGGTCGGCATGACCCATGACGATCCGCAGGGTTGCCGCATTGCAGGGATTGGGGTCAGATCCCTTTTCGGGAAAAGGGATCTGACCCCGCCGAAGACCATTGCATTGATGCGCCTGGAGCCTTATCTCATGAAATCCACTCTCTGCCTGTTGCTTGCGAGCCTGATGACCACGACCGCTACCGCCGCCACGCCGCCCGTTCCGCCGGATGCCGCCAAGCACCCGCATGTGGTCAAGGCGCCGTTCGGCGCGACCCGCAACGATGACTATTACTGGCTGCGCGACGACAAGCGCGAGAACAAGGACATGCTGGCCTACCTGCAGGCCGAGAATGCCTACGCTGACCAGCTGCTGGCACCGCTGAAGCCGCTGGAAGACACCCTGTACAAGGAGATCGTCGGCCGCATCAAGCAGGACGATTCCAGCGTGCCGGCGCGCGAGCGCGGCTACTGGTACTACAGCCGTTTCGAGACCGGCCAGGACTACCCCATCCACGCGCGCCGCAAGGGCAGCATGGACGCGGCCGAAGAGATCCTGCTGGACGTCAACACGATGGCCGCTGGCAAGGGCTACTTCAGCGTCGGCTCGATGGAGGTCAGCCAGGACAACCAGCTGCTGGCCTGGGCCGATGATGATGTGGGCCGCCGCCAGTACACGATCCGCTTCAAGGACCTGGCCACCGGCAAGGTGTTGCCCGATGTGATCACCGGCAGCTCCGGCGACTTGGTCTGGGCCGACGACAACCGCACCGTGCTGTATGTCGAGAACGATCCGGAAACACTGCTGACCGTGCGCGTGAAGAAGCACGTGCTGGGTACCCCGGCCAGCGCCGACACCGTCGTCTACGAAGAGAAGGACGACAGCTTCTACATGGGCATCGGCCGCACCCGCGACGATCGCTTCATCACCATCGGCGTGCACAGCACCGTGTCCTCGGAAGAGCGCTATGCACCCGCCAGCGACCCGACCACCTTCACCGTACTGGCCCCGCGCCAGCGCGATGTCGAGTACGACGCCGATCACTACGACGGCCGCTGGGTGATCCGTACCAACGATGGTGCGAAGAACTTCAAGCTGGTCACCGCACCGACCGATGCGACCTCGCGCGTGCAGTGGAAGGACTGGATCGCGCATGACGATGCGGTGTTCATCGAAGGCTTCGAACTGTTCGACGGCTACACCGCCATCGCCGAACGTTCCGAAGGCCTGGAACGCATCCGCCTGCTGTTCAAGGACGGTCGCAGCGACTACGTGAAGGCCGACGAGCCGGCGTACTCGATGGGCCTGGGCGACAACACCGAGGCCGATACGCCGTGGCTGCGCTACGTCTACACCTCGATGACCACCCCGACCACGGTGTTCGAACTGAACACCGCCACCGGCGAGCGCCGCCAGCTGAAGGTGCAGCCGGTGATCGGCTATGACGCCTCGAAGTACGAAACCGATCGCGTCTGGATCACCGCGCGCGATGGCGTGAAGGTGCCGGTGTCGCTGGTCTACCGCAAGGGCTACCAGAAGGATGGCAAGGGCGCGCTGTTCCAGTACGCCTATGGCAGCTACGGCATGTCGATGGACCCGTACTTCAACCAGACCGCGGTGAGCCTGCTCGACCGCGGCGTGGTGTATGCCATCGCCCACATCCGCGGTGGCCAGGAAATGGGCCGCGACTGGTACGAGAACGGCAAGCTGCTGCACAAGCAGAACACCTTCAACGACTTCATCGACGTCACCCGAGGGCTGGTGGCACAGGGCTGGGCGGCGAAGGATCGCGTCGCCGCATCCGGCGGCAGTGCCGGTGGCCTGCTGATGGGCGCGGTGGCCAACCAGGCCCCGCAGGATTACCGGGTGATGGTGGCGCAGGTGCCGTTCGTCGATGTGGTCACCACCATGCTCGACCCGACCATTCCGCTGACCACCAACGAGTACGACGAGTGGGGCAACCCGGAACAGAAGCCGTACTACGACTACATGCTGTCCTACTCGCCCTATGACAACGTGAAGCAGCAGGCCTATCCGGCGCTGTTCGTGGGCACCGGCCTGTGGGATTCGCAGGTGCAGTACTGGGAACCGGCGAAGTGGGTAGCCAAGCTGCGTGACGACAACACTGGCCCCTACCCGATCCTGTTCCGCACCAACATGGAAGCCGGCCACGGCGGCAAGTCGGGGCGCTTCCAGCGTTACCGCGAGCTGTCCGAGTCGTATGCGTTCGTGCTGCAGCAGTTGGGCATCGCCCAGCCGTGATGGCGACAGGGTGCCGGGCACTGCCTGGCACCCTGAACCGGTATCCTTGCGGCCATGAGCGCGCCAGATCCTTCCGCCCCTCGCAACGCCACCGCGCCACCGCGCGTGGTGCGTTTCCGCTGGGCGTGGTGGCTGCTGGCGTACGTCAGCCTCGGTACCGGCATCGTCGGGATCTTCGTGCCGGGCCTGCCGACCACCGTATTCATCCTGATCTCGGCGTGGGCCGCCTCGCGCGGCTCCGAGCGCCTGCACAGCTGGCTGTTGCAGCATCCACGCTTTGGCCCGGCCATCGCCAACTGGCAGGCGCATGGTGCAGTCAGCCGCTACGGCAAGTGGATGGCCACGATCACCATGGCGGTATGCGCCGGCATCATGCTGTGGTGCGTGCCGATCGCCTGGGTGAAGTGGTTCTCGATCGGCAGCATGACCGTGGTGGCGATCTGGCTGTGGACCCGGCCGCTGCCGCCGCCCGCGGATTGAACCTCTGCGGTGGTGCCGGCCGCTGGCCGGCAACCCGATCCCCTGCACCAACCGCTCAGCCGCCAGTGGCTATACTCGGGGCATGAAGACCCCCCATCGAAACGCCATCCTGATTCCGCTGGCAGCGGCTTCGCTGCTGTTCCTCGCCGCCTGCGGCAACAAGGGCCCGCTGGTACTGCCGCAGAAGCCGGTGCCGGTGGAAGAAACCGTCGAACCGGTTGCCGAGCCCGCGACCGAAGCGACCCCGACCGAGACCCAGGGCAGCGGCACGCCGGCCACGACCGTGGACCCGGCTGCACCGACGACCCAACCGGCGCCTGCGCCTGCGAAGAAGGTGGGCGGCGGGAATGAGTAAGGCCGGTTCCAAGGCGCTGCGCTTCAGCAAGATGCATGGCGCGGGCAATGATTTCGTAGTGATCGACCTGCGTGACGGCACTGCGCCGCCCACGCCTGAACTGGCCGCGCGCCTGGCCGACCGCCACACCGGCGTCGGCTGCGATCAGATCCTGACCATCGAAGCACCGCGCGCGGAAGGCTCGGTGGCGTCCTACCGCATCTGGAATGCCGACGGTTCCAACTCCGAGCAGTGCGGCAACGGCGCGCGCTGCATCGCGGCCTGGCTGGTGCGCGAGGGCAGTGCGCAGGGCGGTGCATTCGTCATCGACAGCCCGTTGGCCAGCCACGAAGTGAAGATGCTGGGCGAGGGCCAGTTCGCGGTGACCATGGGGGTGCCTGCGTTCGAGCCGGCCAACGTGCCGCTGATGGGCTTCGCCCACGCGCGCGAGGAATACCTGCTGCCGCTGCAGGGCGAGAGCGTCCGCTTTGCTGCGGTATCGATGGGCAATCCGCATGCGGTGATTGAAGTGGGCCTGATCGATGCCGCACCGGTCGAGCGCGTCGGTTCGCTGCTGCAGCAGCATGCGTCGTTCCCGCGCTCGGTGAACGTGGGCTTCGTACAGGTGATGGGCCCGGCGCATGCACGTCTGCGTGTGAATGAGCGCGGCGTCGGTGAAACCCTGGCCTGTGGCAGCGGTGCCTGTGCCGCTGCGGTGACCCTGATGCAGCGTGGCCGCCTGCAGCGTGACGCGCGCATCAGCCTGCCCGGTGGTGACCTGCGCATCCAGTGGCCAGGCGATGGCCAGCCGGTGGTGATGGCCGGCCCGACCGCATTCGTCTTCGAAGGGGAGTGGATCGCATGACCGAAACCGTCGACAAGCTCGGGGCCCATGAAGTCGCTGCCTGGTTGCGGCGTCATCCGGGCTTCCTCAAGCAGTTCCCGGACCTGGCCCTGACCCTGGTGGTGCCGCGTGATGACGGTCCGACCGCGTCGCTGGCCAGCTACCAGCTGGAAGTGCTGCGCGAGAAGAACCGCGAGCTGGCACGACGGTTGGCCGATCTGGGCGCAACCGCCCAGATCAATGAACGCCTGGCAGTGCGCACGCATCAGCTGACCCTGGCGCTGATGAAGCAGGACAACGCCGCCGATACCCTGCGTGCTATGGCTGCCTCGCTGCAGGAAGATTTCGCCGGCGACCTGGTACGGCTGGTGGTGCACAGGCCGGTGGCCGGGCTGGAGCAGGCCGACTGGCTGCAGGTGATCGCCGCCGATGATCCGCAGCTGGGCCCGTTCCGCGACTGCCTGAAGGATGGCGAGCCGATCTGCGGCCGCCTGCAGCCGGAAAAGAATGCCGTGCTGTATGGCGTGCGCAGCGAGGAAGTGCAGACCACCGCACTGCTGCCGCTACCGGGCATGGGCCTGATTGCGGTCGGAAGCCACGACCCGAACCGCTTCTATCCGGGCATGGGCACGCTGTTCCTGCGCATGATGGGCGATGCGCTGGTCACCGGCCTGAAGCGCTTCCCGGGCTGAGCAGGACACGACGATGAGCGCGGTACAGGCCTTCCTGCAGCACCTGCAGGTGGAACGGCGGATGTCGGCGCATACGCTTGATGCCTACCGCCGCGACCTGGATGCGCTGTCGGTCTGGGCCGAGCCACGTGGTGTAGCGGTGGAGGCGCTTGATGCTGACGCGGTGCGCCAGTTCGTCGCCGACGAGCATCGCCGCGGCCTGTCGGCCAAGAGCCTGCAGCGCCGCTTGTCGGCCTGCCGCAGCTTCTATGCCTGGCTGCTCAAGCACGGGCGCATCGAGGTCAGTCCGGCGGCGACGCTGAAGGCGCCGCGTGCGCCGCGCCGGTTGCCGCAGGTGCTTGACGCCGACGAAGCCGTGCAGCTGGTCGAGCTGGAACCGGAAGGCGAGCTGGGCCGCCGTGATCGCGCGCTGCTGGAACTGTTCTATTCCTCCGGCCTGCGCCTGAGCGAAGTCTGCGCGCTGACCTGGCGCGATCTGGATTTCGACAGCGGCCTGGTCAGCGTGCTGGGCAAGGGCAATCGCCAGCGGCGGGTGCCGTTCGGCAGGCCTGCGCGCGAAGCACTGCAGGCGTGGCGCGCGGAAAGTGGCGGTGGACCGGCCTCGCCGGTATTTCCCGGCCGCAACGGGCCGATCAGCCAACGCGCGGTGCAGATCCGCATCCGCCAGCTGGCGCAGCGCCAGGGCCTGTTCAAGCACGTGCACCCGCACATGCTGCGGCACAGCTTCGCCAGCCATATCCTGGAATCATCCGGTGACCTGCGTGGCGTGCAGGAGCTGCTCGGCCATGCCGACATCGCTACCACCCAGATCTACACCCACCTCGACTTCCAGCATCTGGCCAAGGTCTACGACGCCGCGCATCCGCGCGCCAAGCGCCGCAACAAGGGCGACACGGCTGAATAGCCCGCCTTTGATCTGGATCAGGGCAGGGCGGGCGCTACCGGCGCATCGTGGCCGCAGGCCACGAAGAACCCGCCACCATGGCGAAGCCCATTCCGCTGCATCCCAGGCATCCCGAGCGCATCTGCTGGGGCTGCGACCGCTACTGCGCAGCTGACGCACTGGCCTGCGGCAATGGTTCCGGCCGCACCCAGCATCCCATCGAGACGCAGGGCGAAGACTGGTATATCGCCTGGGGCATCGAGCCCAATCCGGATCGGCCTTCGCAAGCCAAGCGCTGAACGGCAGCCATCCGCACAGGCTTGATCGCACCCGGCGCTGTCCCCATGTCCCGGGAACAGCTATCGGAGGCCGCATGGACCCCAGTCAGAATCCCAACGTTTTCCACGCCACCACCATCGTCTGCGTCCGTCGCGGCGAGCACGTGGCCATTGCCGGCGACGGCCAGGTCACGCTGGGCCACACCGTGATGAAGGGCAATGCGCGCAAGGTGCGCCGCCTCGGTCGTGACGGCCAGGTGCTGGCCGGCTTCGCCGGTGCCGCCGCCGATGCCTTCACCCTGTTCGAGCTGTTCGAGGCCAAGCTGGAAAAGCACGGCCAGCTGCAGCGCGCTGCGGTCGAACTGGCCAAGGATTGGCGCACCGAGCGCCGCCTGGGCAAGCTCGAGGCCCTGCTGGCAGTGGCCGACAAGGAAACCTCGCTGATCATCAGCGGCACCGGCGATGTGATCGAACCGGAGGACGGCATCATCGCCATCGGTTCCGGCGGTTCCTATGCGCTGTCGGCCGCGCGCGCGCTGATGGCGCACACCGAACTGGATGCGCGCACCATCGCCAGCGAAGCCATTGGCATTGCCGGCGACATCTGCATCTACACCAACCGCAACGTGGTGGTCGAGGAGCTGTAACGCCTCCCGATCCGCCGGGCATGGCCCGGCGCTACCGACAACGAATCCGTGAGCACATCCATGTCGAAGATCGAAGTTTCCTCCGCCACCATGACCCCGCGCGAGATCGTGCAGGAACTGGACCGGCATATCGTGGGCCAGCACGACGCCAAGCGCGCCGTGGCCATCGCCCTGCGCAACCGCTGGCGCCGCATGCAGCTGGTGCCGGAGCTGCGCAATGAAGTGATGCCGAAGAACATCCTGATGATCGGCCCGACCGGCGTCGGCAAGACCGAAATCGCGCGCCGCCTGGCCACGCTGGCCAACGCGCCGTTCGTGAAGGTCGAAGCGACCCGCTTCACCGAAGTCGGCTACGTCGGCAAGGATGTCGAGCAGATCATCCGTGACCTGGCCGATACCGCAGTGAAGCTGTACCGCGAACAGGCCAAGGTGCGCGTGCGTACCCAGGCCGAAGAACGCGCAGAGGACCGCATCCTCGATGCGCTGCTGCCGCGCCGCAGCGGTGGCATCGGCTTCGATCCGGAAGTCGCCCGCAACGAACCGTCGGCGCAGGACAACGAGACCCGCATCAAGTTCCGCAAGATGCTTCGCAACGGTGAGCTGGACGAGCGCGAGATCGAGCTCGACCTGGCCGCCAATGTCAGCATGGACATCATGACCCCACCGGGCATGGAGGAAATGGGCCAGCAGCTGAAGTCGATGTTCGCCAACCTCGGCGGCGGCGCCAAGGCGCATAAGCGCACGCTGACCATCAAGGCCGCGCGTCCGCTGCTGGTGGAAGAAGAGGCCGGCAAGCTGGTCAACGAAGACGATATCCGCACGGCGGCGATCGAGGCCTGTGAGCAGCACGGCATCGTCTTCATCGACGAGATCGACAAGGTCGCCAAGCGTGGTGACAACGTGGGCGGTGGCGACGTGTCCCGCGAAGGTGTGCAGCGCGACCTGCTGCCGCTGGTGGAAGGCTCCAACGTGTCCACCAAGTACGGCACCATCAAAACCGACCACATCCTGTTCATCGCCTCCGGTGCGTTCCACCTGGCCAAGCCCAGCGATCTGATTCCGGAGCTGCAGGGTCGCTTCCCGATCCGCGTTGAACTGGGGGCGCTGAGCAAGAACGATTTCGTGCGCATCCTGACCGAGCCGAAGGCCGCGCTGACCAAGCAGTACGAAGCGCTGCTGGCCACCGAGGGCGTCAAGGTCAGCTTCACTGCCGACGCCATTGATCGTCTGGCCGAGATCGCCTTCCAGGTGAACGAGCGCCAGGAGAACATCGGTGCCCGCCGCCTGCATACCGTGCTGGAGCGCCTGCTGGATTCGCTCAGCTACGAGGCACCGGACCGCGACGGCGAAACCCTGGCCATCGACAGTGCTTATGTCGATGCACACCTGGGCGAGCTGGTGCAGGATCCGGACCTGAGCCGCTACATCCTGTAATGCCCGGCTCCGCAAAGCTATGGGGCCGCCGAAAGGCGGCCTTTTTGTTGGCGGTCAGTGCGGGTGCCGGGCGCGGTAGGCCTGCAGTACCTGGTCGATCACCGCACTGGTGCGCGCAGCGCTGATGCCGGTCGACGGTGAACAGCCGTTGCCACGCAGTTCGTCCACGAGGGAGGCGATCAACGGCTGCTGGACCGCTGGCGGGTTCGGGATATCGAACGCCTGCACGCCCGCTTCGGTCTCCAGAACCACCGGAACGTCCTCGAAGGTGGCAAAGCGCAGCTGCCCGCGGTCGCCGGTGATCTCGATCTCATCCTGGCGGCGGAAGGCGCAGAAGCTCCACTGCGCGATGCCATGCGCGCCCATTCCGGTACGGAAGCACATCGAGACGCTGTCCTCGGCGGCGTAGGCGCCGGTCAATGAACTGGCCAGGCCACGCACATCGCTCAGCGGCCCCAGGAGATGGTCGAGCAGGTCCAGGGTATGCGAGCCCAGATCGACGAACAGCCCGCCGCCGGCGATCGCCGGATGGGTCCGCCAGAAGTCCGGCGAGGCGGCATTCGCCGAATGCGGCCGGTGCAGGGTGGCGCGCACGCTGCGCGGCGTACCGATCGCGCCGCTGTCCAGCAGCTGTTTCACCTGTGCGAAGCGGGGCAGGGCGCGGCGGTAATAGGCCACGAACACCGGCACGCCGCGGCGTGCGCTGGCCTCCAGTACGCGTTCGCATTCGGCGTGATCCATGGCCATCGGCTTTTCGATGTAGACCGGCTTGCCCGCGGCGATCGCCTGCAGCGCGTACTGCATGTGCGTCGAGGGGGGCGTTGCGACGTACACCGCGTTCACTTCGGGATCGGCGATGAGCGCATCAGCGTCCGCGTACCAACGGGGAATGGCATGGCGCCTCGCGTAATCCTCGGCCAACGCCGCATTGCGGCGCATGACCGCTGCAACCCGTGATCCGGGTGTGCTGGCCAGGGCCGGGCCGCTCTTCTTCTCGGTGACACTGCCGCAGCCGATGAAGCCCCACACCACATTGTCCAGGATCATGGGTCTGTCCTCAGATGGGTACGGCGGTAGTGGCGGCAGCGCCGCTCACGCGTCCGGCAACGGCTCGGGCACCGTTCCGGGCACGAACACGCCATCCTTCACGTAGGCGGCCAGAGTCATGTCCAGCGCGAGCATGCCGTCGCGCTTGAGGTCCATCAGTTCCGGTTCGACCATCGCGCCGTGCAGCACGCCCAGGACGGTGGCGTGCAGCATGCGCGCGGCGATCTTCGGGTCCGCTCCTTCGCGCAGCTGGCCCAGGTCCCGGGCCCGGCGAAGCGCACGCTCCATCCGGTCCAGCGCATCGCGGAATCCGGCCTGCTGCATTTCGGTCAGCACCTTGGTGTCGGCCGAGGCATCGCTGCGCAGCATGATCTCCATGGTCTTGCGCAGGCGCTCATCCTCGGACAGCTCGATGAACGAGTGGATCATCACCGCGCGCAGGTCGTGTACCGGCGTGTCGCGCTGCTCGGTGGAGGTGCGTTCCAGTTCCTGCATGAAGGGCAGGTGCACCCGTTCAACGATCGCGGCCAGCACCTCGCTCTTGTTCTTGAAGTGCCAGTACACCGCGCCACGGGTATAGCCGGCGCGGGCGCCGATCATCTCCAGCGTGGTACGGGCCACGCCGTGTTCATGGAAACAGGCTTCGGCGGCGTCAAGGATGCCTTCCCGGGTTGCCTGGGTGTCCTCTTTGGTCTTGCGGGCCATGGATGGGTACGAGTGCGGGTGAAACGTGGCTGAATTGTACCTGTTTACAAACAAACACGCATGTGTGTATATTTCCGTCCCATCATTCCCGCCGTGTGCGTGGCAGGCCGTTGCCGGCTGCTTCTCCCCGCCGGTGAGCGTTGCCTGCTGGCGCTTTCGGCCTGTATCAGCGCGTTTTGAGATTCCTTCCCCTGAGAGCCTTTCCGTCATGTTGCTGAGCCGAATCCGACCCATCGCGCTGTCGCTGGCCATCGCCGCGACCGTGGCTGCCTGCGGCGGCCAACCCCAGGCCCCCGAACAGGGCCCCGGTGACGTCACCGTGGTCACGCTGAAGTCCGAGACCGTGGGCCTGACCCGCGAACTGCCGGGCCGTACCAATGCCTTCCTGGTCGCCGAAGTGCGCCCGCAGGTGAATGGCATCGTCGCCAAGCGCCTGTTCACGGAAGGTGGCATGGTCAAGGCCGGCGAGCCGCTGTACCAGCTCGACGACGCCAGCTACCGCGCCCAGGCCAACAATGCCCGTGCCCAGCTGGCCCGCGCCGAAGCCACCGCCAATGCCGCCCGCCTGAGCGCCAGGCGCATCACCGAGCTGGCCAAGGTCGACGCGGTCAGCCAGCAGGATCTGGAAAACGCCGTGGCCGCGCAGAAGCAGGCCGAGGCCGACGTCGGCGCCGCCAAGGCATCGCTGGATGCGGCCAACGTCACCCTCGGCTACGCCCGTATCACCGCGCCGATCAGCGGCCGCATCGGCAAGTCCAGCGTCACCCAGGGTGCGCTGGTCAACGCCGGCCAGGCCAATGCGCTGGCCACCGTGCAGCAGCTGGATCCGATCTATGTCGACCTGACCCAGTCCTCGGCCGAGCTGCTGCAGCTGCGCCGCGAACTGGCCGCCGGCCGCCTGCAGGACAACCAGACGCTGCCGGTCAGCATCCTGATGGAAGACGGCAGCACCTTCGAGCACAAGGGCACGCTGGAGTTCTCCGAAGTCAGCGTCGATCCGGCCACCGGCAGCTTCGGCCTGCGCGTGAAGGTGGACAACCCGGACGGCCTGCTGATGCCGGGCATGTACGTGCGCGCAGTGATCGGCGGCGGCGTGCGCAGCGATGCGGTGCTGGTACCGATGGCCGGCATCGCCCGCGATCCGAAGGGTGACACCTCCGCGATGGTGGTCGACAAGGACAACAAGGTCGAAGTGCGCCCGGTCAAGGTCAGCCGCACGGTTGGCGACAAGTGGCTGGTCGAGGACGGTCTGAAGGCCGGCGACAAGGTCATCGTCGAAGGCCTGCAGAAGATCGGCCCCGGCATGCCGGTCAAGGCCACCGAGAAGGGCGCTGCTCCGGCCAAGCCGGCAGCGGCCGCCCAGCCTGCCGCTCCGGCCGGCGACGCGAAGTAAGCGGAGAACCCCATGGCACGCTTTTTCATCGATCGACCCATCTTTGCATGGGTGATCGCCATCATCATCATGCTCGCCGGCGGCCTGGCCCTGTTCAAGCTGCCGGTCTCGATGTATCCCAACGTCGCACCGCCGGCGGTGGAAATCAGCGCCACCTACCCGGGTGCATCGGCCAAGGTGGTCGAGGACTCGGTGACGCAGATCATCGAGCAGAACATGAAGGGCCTTGATGGCCTGATCTACTTTTCCTCCAACAGCTCGTCCAACGGCCAGGCCACCATCACCCTGACCTTCGAGAGCGGCACCAACCCGGACATCGCCCAGGTGCAGGTGCAGAACAAGCTGCAGCTGGCCATGCCGCTGCTGCCGCAGGAAGTGCAGCGGCAGGGCATCAACGTGGCCAAGTCCAGCTCGGGCTTCCTGAACGTCATCGCGTTCGTGTCCGAGGACGGCAGCATGGACGCCAACGACATCGCCGACTACGTCGGTTCCAATGTCGTCGACCGCCTGAGCCGCGTGCCGGGCGTGGGCAACATCCAGGTGTTCGGTGGCAAGTACGCCATGCGCATCTGGCTGGACCCGAACAAGCTGCATACCTATGGCCTTTCGGTCGCCGAAGTGACCGCAGCGATCAAGGCACAGAACGCCCAGGTCGCCATCGGCCAGCTCGGCGGTGCGCCGTCGATCAAGGGTCAGCAGCTCAACGCCACCATCAACGCGCAGTCGCGCCTGCAGACCCCGGAACAGTTCCGCAACATCATCGTGCGCGGTGCGCAGGACGGTGCCGAGCTGCGCCTGGGTGATGTCGCCCGCGTCGAGCTGGGTGCGGAATCGTACGACTTCGTCACCCGCTACAACGGCCAGCCGGCCAGCGGCCTGGCGGTCACCCTGGCCACCGGCGCCAACGCGCTGGATACCGCCGCCGGCGTGGATGCCGCGCTGGAGGACATGAAGAGCTTCTTCCCGGCCGGGCTGAAAGCCGAGATCCCGTACGACACCACGCCGTTCGTGCGTGTGTCGATCAAGGGCGTCGTGCAGACCCTGATCGAAGCGATCGTGCTGGTGTTCGTGGTGATGTACCTGTTCCTGCAGAACTTCCGCGCCACCCTGATCCCGACCATCGCCGTGCCGGTGGTGCTGCTGGGTACCTTCGGCGTGCTGGCGATGCTGGGCTTCTCGGTGAACATGCTGACCATGTTCGCGATGGTGCTGGCGATCGGCCTGCTGGTGGACGATGCCATCGTGGTGGTGGAAAACGTCGAGCGCATCATGTCCGAAGAGGGACTGTCGCCGCTCGAGGCCACCCGCAAGTCGATGGGCCAGATCACCGGCGCACTGGTCGGCATCGGCCTGGTGCTGTCGGCAGTGTTCGTGCCGATGGCCTTCATGAGCGGTTCCACCGGCGTGATCTACCGCCAGTTCTCGGCCACGATCGTCTCGGCGATGGCATTGTCGGTACTGGTCGCGATCGTGCTGACCCCGGCGTTGTGCGCGACCATGCTCAAGCCGCTGAAGAAGGGCGAGCACCATGTTGCCCATCGCGGCCTGGCCGGTCGTTTCTTCAACGGCTTCAACCGCGGTTTCGACCGCACCAGCGAAAGCTACCAGCGTGGCGTGCGCGGCATCATCCATCGTCCGTGGCGCTTCATGGGCATCGTTGCGGCGCTGTTCGTGCTGATGGGCGTGCTGTTCGTGCGCCTGCCCAGTTCGTTCCTGCCCAACGAAGACCAGGGCGTGCTGATGGCGCTGGTGCAGGCGCCGGTGGGTGCCACCCAGGAACGTACGCTGGAATCGATCGCGGCACTGGAAAACCACTTCCTGCAGAACGAGAAGGATGCGGTGGACTCGGTGTTCTCGGTGCAGGGCTTCAGCTTCGCCGGCATGGGCCAGAACGCGGGCATGGCATTCGTCAAGCTGAAGGACTGGAGCGAGCGTGACGCCAACAATGGCGTGATGCCGATCACCGGTCGCGCGATGGCGGCCCTGGGCCAGATCAAGGATGCCTTCATCTTCGCCTTCCCGCCGCCGGCCATCCCGGAGCTGGGTACCGCTTCGGGCTACACCTTCTTCCTGAAGGACAACAGCGGCCAGGGCCACGAGGCACTGGTGGCCGCGCGCAACCAGCTGCTCGGCCTCGCCGCCGGCAGCAAGAAACTGGCCAACGTGCGCCCGAACGGCCAGGAAGACACGCCGCAGTTCCGCATCGACATCGATGCGGCCAAGGCGACCTCGCTGGGGCTGTCGATCGACCAGATCAACGGCACCCTGGCCGCCGCGTGGGGCAGTTCGTACATCGATGACTTCGTCGATCGCGGCCGCGTCAAGCGCGTGTTCGTGCAGGCTGACCAGCCGTTCCGCATGGTGCCGGAGGACTTCGATCTCTGGTCCGTGAAGAACGACAAGGGCGAGATGGTGCCGTTCAGCGCGTTCGCCACCAAGCACTGGGACTACGGCTCGCCGCGCCTGGAGCGCTACAACGGCGTGTCGGCAATGGAAATCCAAGGCGAACCGGCCCCGGGTGTGGCCTCCGGTGACGCCATGGCCGAGATCGAACAGTTGGCCAAGCAGCTGCCGGCGGGCTTCGGCATCGAGTGGACGGCGATGTCCTACCAGGAACGCCAGGCCGGCTCGCAGACGCCGCTGCTGTACACGCTGTCGCTGATGATCGTGTTCCTGTGCCTGGCCGCGATGTACGAAAGCTGGAGCGT
The DNA here is from genome assembly GCF_029841665.1 of Stenotrophomonas sp. GD03819. NCBI lineage: Bacteria > Pseudomonadati > Pseudomonadota > Gammaproteobacteria > Lysobacterales > Lysobacteraceae > Stenotrophomonas > Stenotrophomonas sp. GD03819. The sequence continues at coordinate 464 of NZ_JAOCEW010000058.1, read as the reverse complement.
GCCGACCGCGGTGCTGCTGGCGGCCCCGCTGGGTATCCTCGGCGCCGTGCTGGCCAATACCTTCAAGGGCCTGGAACGCGACATCTACTTCCAGGTGGCGATGCTGACCACGGTGGGCCTGACCAGCAAGAACGCGATCCTGATCGTCGAGTTCGCCAAGGAGAACCTGGAGAAGGGCGCCAGCCTGATCGAGTCGATCATGCACGCCGTGCGCGACCGCTTGCGTCCGATCGTGATGACCTCGCTGGCCTTCGGCATGGGCGTGGTACCGCTGGCGGTCTCCACCGGTGCCGGTTCCGGCGCCAAGCAGGCGATCGGTACCGGCGTGCTCGGCGGCATGATCGTCGGCACCGTGCTCGGTGTGTTCTTCGTGCCGCTGTTCTTCGTGGTGGTGCAGCGCGTGTTCAAGCGCAAGACCGCCGAGTGATGAAATCCGGTAGCGCCGGGCCATGCCCGGCGAGCAC